>CAZDER010000100.1:0-3150 GCA_964504505.1 uncultured Gammaproteobacteria bacterium
GACAAGATCGTCATCTTTCAATATCTTCGTCGCAACTTTAGTCCCAATGACGCACGGGATGCCAAGTTCGCGTGAGACGATGGCAGCATGACAGGTGATGCCACCTTCATCCGTAACGATGGCGGCAGCTTTTTTCATGGCTGGGAGAAACTCGGGAGTTGTCATGGCGGTGACAAGAATCTCTCCTTGCTTAAACGACGGAATATCTCGCTTGAATAGAATAATTTTCACTTTTCCGCGTGCCTTTCCTTGACAGGCGACGCTACCCGACAACTCGGATATCTCCTTGTTTATCGCAGCCGAACCATCGTCCAACGCGAGCTCGTGTATGCGAAGAAAGTCCTCAAGTCGTTCTACATCGTACACAACGCCAGCCGCCAGCACGAAGCATCGTTTGCGTTGTGCCAGAATCTTCTCCGATGGACTGTAATTGTTCACGAATTCAGCGTATGCAATCATGTCCGCATTTGGACTGGTCGGATAAAGCTGGCATAACGTAGCACTGATCACCACATCCATCGTATGAAACAACTGCTCCCCTTGTTTACGCTACTCTAACGCCTGTGCACGCAAGGCTACAGGTAAATTTTCGTTTTGAGGAATGGTGTATGCTAAAAGCAGTCCTTTCCATGCTTGAACGGATAGATCGAAAGCTTCACGGAGTTCTGCGGAGGAAAGAATCGTTTTAGTCTCCCAATAAACATGCAATCGCTGGAGTAAAGCGTCGTATTCACGAAATGCTGTCTCAAAGTAACCTGCATCATTTTTAGCTTTTTCGGCTAGCTGTTGATCAAACCCTTCATCCACCGCTTGCTCCCAGTAGTCTGTGACCAAACCGTGAGCTTGGATGAAATACTCGTACGGGGATAAAGATTCTGGCATACCAATTTCCTTGCAAGCTGCCTCTGATCCACGTGACCAAATCTCAAAAGACATGAGCGGTCCTTCGCGTGTGAAGCCTTTGATGAGCGTTTTCATAGCGTCGTAATTGGTCGTGATTGCAAGATGTAAAACCTGCCTGCCTCCATCCCCCACTCGATGTCGCAAGGAAAGCCATAGTGCTTTTCGATGCCTTGGCAGATATCACCGAGGACACGGATTTGTGCAGTGGAGATTTTTTGAGTGGCTTGTTTGTCAACAGGAACTGAAACGCGTTGGTTGCCACTTTGACCGCGGACGAGCATCTCGTCTTGTTCGGAGATGTTCACGTCGATGAGGATGCCATCGCGTTTGTCGATGACATAAGCATCGGGCGTGACCATGCCTCCCACGATGAGCTCACCTAACCCGTAGCAGGCTTCGATGATCATTTGATTGTGATCGTGTGTGATGGGATGAACGGTGAAGGTGATGCCGGCGACTTCGGATTGGACCATTGTTTGAATGACGACGGCAACCGAGACATGAACACTATCCATGTTCTTCTCGTGACGATAGACGATGGCGCGTGGCGTGAATAATGAAGCCCAGCAGCGTTTTACGTTAGCTAGGACTTGACCCGTGGTAGTGTTCAAATAGCTTTCAAGCTCCCCAGCCCAGCTCGCGACGGAGGAATCTTCGGCGGTGGCGGAGGAGCGGACGGCGACGAATTCTGCGCCAAGCGTTTGATGCGCGGTCATGATCTCTGCAGCGATGTCGGCGGGCATTTTAGCGCTGGTGATGAGGACGTAAAGTGCTTCGGAAGCGCGCTCGACAGAAGCAACGTCTTCGATGTGAACTTTGTCGAATTGAGCCATGACTTCTTGAGTGAGGTCTGTTTCAGCAAGAAAGTGTTCGAAAGCGTCAGCTAGGACGACGAATCCTGGCGGAACAGGGATGCCAGCATTGGTCATCTCGCCAAGAGAAGCCCTCTTACCACCAGCAATAGCTGCATCGGTTTTATGGAGATCGGCAAAGAGTTTAATAAAAGTCATACCAACAAGATAGTCAAAGCTGTTTGCTAAAAGCAAACAGCTTTTTATACACACCCTCCCCTTGACAAGACACCCTGTTTCGTGGAACGGGGTATGAGGTGGGAAATGCGTAAGCGGTTTTGCGCTAATCCTTCAACAGGAGAAACAACATGCGTAAGTTCTTCGTGATCATGATCGTGTTTTTAAGCGTGTTTCTGATGGGCTGCGGTGCTGATGCGGCTGCGGCCGAGCCTCGTTCGCGATTGCGAGCGAGCGAGCCTAGCCTCACGACGGCTGCATCGCCGACTACGAGCGGAATGCGTCCGCTCTACGGCTACGACCCCGCCTTGGATATCTGGCCGTGGGACGACTTGCCGCTTGCAACCAATACCGGAGTCTTCAGAGGAGCACCGCTGCCGACTGACGACCTGCCTGATGCCAGTGCCGAAGCGCATAATACTGGCGAAGACAGCGGCAGAAACTGGATGGAACCGACCGTGCGTCTGTTGGCAGCCAACACTTGCAACGATCGGCCGTTGCATCTCTCGAGCGAAGTGTCGGGCTGGTTGCACGCTGGCTATGCCCTGTGGCATGTGTGCTACGAAACGCCCTCGGCGACCACCTCGGAACATCCGTTCGCCGCTCTAGGACGACCAACGCAAGTGGCTTTCACCTTCTTTCACGAACCCAGTCAGACGCAGCGCGAGATCACGCATGTGAGTGCCCCTCGCGGCACTGCTCCATGGATGGTGAACGCTCTCATCATCTTGCCGCCCAGCACACGACCGCTTCTCAATCTCGAGAATCGCTATGCCAACGGCGATCATCTTTACGCCATTCAACCTGTGCGTTGGAACGAGGCTATCGAGAGACATGGGCTGCTCCACCCTTGGCAAGTCAACCCTGACGCCACCCAAACGCTCTCGGTGCCAGGCGTACTCTGCATGTACGTCTCGCCGAGAGACATCCTGACGGGACGCGAGTACTTCTTTGTACCGCACACCGCCTGCCTCGACGGAGTCGAATCCTGCCGGCTCAACGCCTACGAGTGCACGGATCAGTTTAGCTCATCGCTCTGACCTGCCCTCCATCAGAAGTCGAAAACACACTCGTTTTCGACTTCTTCACTTTGGAAAAAGCAAAACTCGTCCGACGCGAGGCGTGGGACGAGTAAGAGTGGGGGAAAGAAAGACCAAGCCAGTGAAAAGTTGATCAGTAATCGTCGACGGGCAGATTGTACTCTCTAGAATAGCAGGTG
>CAZDER010000101.1:0-3141 GCA_964504505.1 uncultured Gammaproteobacteria bacterium
TATTTCACATGAACCCATTATAGCAAATGTCAGGTTTTGTTTTGCGCGGGCTATACCATCTGGTTTTGCGATCGTGACTGCAATAGCACGAGCTGCGTGCAACTTGTCCATGCGGGCTGACGAGGTGATGATCATGCGTCTCGTCACGAGCTTGGTAACGACATCGAGTGGGTTCCATGCCAAGCGATATTCGTGCTGACCTGTGCAGACCAGCAAGTCTGCGGCACACAGGCGGCCAACGGTGGCGAGGATGTCATCTTCCTTCATCTTGATGATGCGAGCGATGTCGATGAGCGGGAGATTGACAGCTTCAGCCACGTTCCAGCCGCTGCGCGATTGCGGCAGGGTCTGTGTTTTGCAGTAGTTCCAGATGTTCTGCTCGAGGGTTGTCAGGTAGACGCCCTTGAGACCGTGGCTACGCCACTCGAACTTGACAGGTGGAGGCGGCGCGATCACCTCGATCATGGAGACCGTCCCCGGCTGCGGTGGAGCGTCGGAGGTTGAGTGTGGGCGATCATCGCCGTTTTTGATCGTGGCTGGGTCAACGAGCAGATAAAGGCGGCGGCTGGTGTTTTCTTGCAGCGACGCAGCCGCCCAGTGCGCCCACTTTTCGATGGACACAATGTGATAGAGGGTTGTGCCAGAGTCGAGGTTCGGCCACTTGTTGCAGAGTTCGCACAGAGGGTCTGCGACGTAGACGTTTCCATCGGCATCTTTTTTACCGCGTTCCTTGTAGAGAAACCTATAGGCCTTGGTTGTCGAAACGACTGTGGGCATGGGCGGCGGAGGCGAGGTGTCGCTCGTGGGCTCCGTGACCGCGATGTCTACAGAGCTTTGCAGACTGGTTGGATCTACAGTGCAGATGATGCGTTGCGGTCGACTACGTGCGTCGATCTTGATCCAACGCAACGTGTTGGTCATCCGCAGGGTCTCCTTGTTGGCCTCGGTATTGCTAAGAGCGATGCCGGCGGTGCGAGCTGCACCCCGCACGATCTTTGACGCCATGTTGGTCTGCTTGACGCGGCTGCCGTCGGGCTGGGGAACTGCTCCAGCCCAGATTTGCATGTAAATCGCTACGCGCTGCACTTGCGTGATGTGCATGGGGCACAACCTCCTGTTTCGAATTATGACGGAAAATCGCCACACTCGAAGGAGTTTTTTAACTAAAAAGGGACGTTTTGTCAATAAAGGCGCGTGAGACTGTTCCTATCCATGCCCTGATCCTTGACGGTCAAGGCATATTTGGCTATCCTTGGCTCATTATTTTGTATGCAAGACGCCTTGAAATTGCCAGCAGTGATTCAACTCGGGCAGGTTGAAACGGGGATGACTATCCGCGTGCACCAAAAAATCAAAGATATCAACGCCAAAGGCGAAGAAAAGGAGCGTATCCAGGTGTTTGAGGGTCTAGTTTTGGCTGTTGGCGGCGTTGGAGTCGGCAAAACCATGACCGTACGCAAAGTCACCGATGGCGTCGGTGTCGAGCGCATCTATCCGTTGACTACGCCCATCATTTCCAAAATTGAGCTGATGCGTATGCTCAAAGTCCGTCGCAACAACATTGCGTTTGTGCGCGATTCCAAGAAACGCATGAAAGAAGTGAAAAACGTGCAATTGCGAGAGGTGAGGGCGTAATGCAAACTTAAAACTCAAAACTCAAAAATAGGAGAACGGGATTGGCTCGTTCTTTTATGTTTTATCGATAGATAGCATGATCGCCAATAGCTAGGAGAGAGGCAGCGCGTGGAGAGCGTATTTTGGTAAACTGAAAAATGATCCGTGTGCTGTAGTTTACCGAAAAACTATATTTACCAGCTAAACGTCCTTGCAATTTGTGGACTTTGAGTAGTCGATGAGTATCTGGATTTTGGAATAAATCGATTTTTTCCATGGCTTCTTCTTGTAACGCTTGGGACAGCGTCTTCAACATACGAAGAAACATTGGTGAATACTCGATTTCCATAGGTTATGGCAGAGCACGCAGTAGTGATCGTAGATCGCCTTTTACAGCCTTGCCTTCACGTACTTCTTGCTCTGCTTGGACGACAGCGTACACGGCCTCATCTTCAAGCAAGCGAGTAATAGCTCGTCGTACGAACTCTGCTTTGGTAGCGGCATATCCACGCCGCACTAAGCGGGTGATGTGTTCTTCCATGTGCGCAGGCAAGGGAACAGAAAGAGTAGACATAGTATGATAACTTAATGTGAAGTTATCATAGCTTATTTTGGCTCGTCAACCAAGCATCCTTTGATCAACGCGTCGGGGAGCACCTTGAAGGCGTATAACAGTCCAACGTATATCCCACATATGAACCGATGGTTATGAAAATTTCTTATGCTACGGCTGCGTCTTCTGTTCTTTGAGTTTTTGGAGAAAGGCTTCGTAGGCATCTCTAAAAGCACCGTATTTGAGTTTATCTTGCGGGCGGTTTCCTTTTCCGATGGAAAACCAATCCCCATGGTTCTTGTTTTTCCAGGTGCTGATGGTGTGTCCCATAAAGATGATCTCGCCCGTGTGAACAGTCTCTTTCCCTTTATTTTGAGTTATTGTTGTCACGTTGATGGGGTGGATGCGTTCGCAGTCTTCTTTTGAGAAGCCGTGTGCTACGGCAATCTTATTACACATCTCGTTTAGCGAAGCAGAGATCGTGTTGGCATCGCCGTAGTTGCCTTTTGTGAGTTCTGTAAACAGATCGTTTACATACCATGTTGTGGAGTGTTCGCTTCTATAATCGCAGTCATTCTCTGAGTGTTTAGACGGATCTTCTGGTGCAGTTTCATAGCCATAGGAGCGCGTGTCTGTGCCTGGTGATCCCCACCATCTTGCATCAGACCATTTTGTTGAGTCTACTGGAATTTTGGATGTCTGGTTGATATTTGTGTGAGGACGGATATTTATCCAGCAAGAACCTCTTGTTGCTCTAATAATTTTACGAAGGAAGGATACTCCTTTTGTAAAAATATTGGAGTTGGATTATTGAATACGCTTCTTAATGCATTTGCAAGTTTTGATATTTCTGTCGTATCTCGTTCTGGGTTGCGATCGGGATGGATTTCGAATACGAGGGCTTTGATGCGGAGCTTCAGCGCGGCAAGGTCTGTTTGAGCAGGCAATCTTTCCAAAATGGATAAAATCTCTCG
>CAZDER010000102.1:0-3119 GCA_964504505.1 uncultured Gammaproteobacteria bacterium
TGGTCCCATGATGGCCACGAATTCACCCTTCTTAATTTTGAAGGAAACACCCTTCAACACGCGCGTGGTTTCTCGCCCGTTCTCATACTCTTTGACAATGTCTTTTAGGAGAATCATGGACGTGATGGTTATCTTCCGAGAGCTCCGCCGCCTCTATTCGCTCCACCACTGCCTCCGCCCACACCAGGAATACGTAACCCAGCAGTGCTACCAGCTTGCGTCCGTGCCGCCGCCGTGGCTGCCGCCGCAGGATCAATCGTACGTACGATGACTTGGTCGTTCTCGTTTACCCCACTCACGATCTCGATGGATTGATCGTTACTTAGCCCCGTTTGTACGATGTGCGATTGTGGGGGCGTGTCGGAGAGGACTGTTTGATCATCAGCACTTTGCACGTCTTGTTTTGGTTGCGATAGAGTCTGGACGGTGGAGTTTATGCCTTGTCGACGAACGGTAGCATTTGGCACAAGCAGCACGTCAGTGCGGACGTCTGTCACAATCGACACGGCTACACTCATGCCAGATTTAATGCGCTCATCTTGCGTTTCAAAGGCGGTTTTGACGGTGTAGTTAACCACGCCTTGGGTGACGGTGCCGAGCGGATCAAGCTCGTAAACGCTGCCGGCGATGGTAAGACCTGGAATGGCGTCAAAAGTGAGGGTGGCTTTTTGACCGACATGAACTTTGGTAGCATCAACTTCATTGAGAGAAATTTGCGCCAATTTGGTCGGGGTGAGCAAGATAGCGAGCACTGTCGATGGCGAGACCTGATCACCGACTTGCGCGGTGACTTTAGCGACGGCTCCAACAAACGGAGCGCGGATTGTGTGATCTTGTAACGTTTGTTGAATATCCGCGAACTTGAACTCGGCATCAGCCACTGCCGCTCGCCGTTGATCGATGCTATTTTGGGCTAAGGCAAGATCGATGGAGGCGGTGCCAGCTTGAAGTTTAATGAGTGAGCGTTCGGCTTCGGTGATCTTTTCTTGTGCCGAGATCAAATCGTCAGCGTTGGCGCCTCTTTTTAGTTTATCCAACGAGGCTTGAGCTTTAGCTACGTTAAATTGGGCGGTGGCAAACGAGGTTTTGGCTTGAGTGATGGCTTGCAGTTGGCTCACGAGACTTGTCATCTTCGTCGCAACATTGGAACGGTCGGATTGGATAGTTGTTTGCAAACTCGTCAAACTACTTTGGGAAAACGTTGGAGAAGTCACGGTGTTTAAGAGTGCCTCGTACACCGTTTGCATCAACGGTGAAGAAATATTCAGAGCTGCTTGGGCACTTTGGAGAGCTACCTCGATGTTATCAACCTCTTCGTTGACGACATTGAGCGCATCCGTTTTTTGTTTGAGCGCGGCGATACTCGATTTGACGCCAGGGTAGAGCGAGGTAGCTCGTGCGAGTTTGCTCGAGTCCGTGATCGACAGAAGACGTTCGAAGGCATCATTCGCGCCGGTATTATCAATCCCAAGGGTGGAGTCTGCATCGTACAGAGAAGTCTGAATCATTTGGGTAATAGATTTCAAAAGAGGCACTGCATCATCATACGCATCGCGAATAACAGTCGGCGTTTTTCCGTCGGTTGAAAGTTTGAGGCTGTCTTGTTGGTTTCTTAGATCAGCTTCAGCTTGTTGGATGTCGTAAACATCAGCTCCACGTGCCAGTTTTTCTAAATCACGTTTGGCGGCATTGAGCGTATTTTGGGCTTGCGTGAGAGCCACCGCATCTGGCGGTTGTTTTAATTTGTTAAACGAAAGTTGCGCAGAAGCCAAGGAAATGCGTGTGTCAGATATCGTTTGGGAAGCATCGCGCAAGGTTTTTAAGGTAGTTTTTTGATCAATCTCAAACAGAGGATCCTGCATTTTTACCATTTGCCCAGGTTTTACGAGCACAGCTTTGATAGCACCTGAAACTAGCGGTTTGATATCAAGTTGATTTTGTCCAGACACCTGCCCACTCCCATTGACAGAGGTGATAATTGTACCGCGCGTAACATTTGCGAGCAGGTAGCGCGTCGGTTGGATCACGGGATGAAAGTGCTTCCATGTCCATGTGCTTCCACCCGCAATCACAACTACCGTGAGTGTCACGAGGAGCTTCTTTTTCAGCAGAGTTTGGAGGAGAGACATAGGCGCAGAACGAGAATCAAGAATTGAGAATCAGGAATTGCGGGTACTGGTTATGGTTGCGTGAAGATACGGATTAAGCGAGCTTCGACTTGTCCAGATACGTTTGGGGCACCGAAGGCGGAGGCTTGAAGCTTGGTAAGGTCTTTAGGGATATCTTGCAAATTCATAGTTTCTTGCCCGACACGGATGATAGTCGACGAGGTCACGAGCACGGTTTGCTCTAGACCGTCTTTGCCTTGGATAACGAGACTGTCACTCGAAATAGAGAGAACGTTGCCAAACACGCCGTGTCCATTTGGAAATAGGGGACGCTGCATGGGTGAAAACTGACCTTGTTGCCGTTCTGTGCCCCAACGCAGCATGGGCATCATGCCTCGATAGCCACGTTCCCAGCCAGAAAAGTGGTTAGCTTTACGTTCGCCGATGCGCAAGCCGAGCGTAAATGTTCCGCATAAGATCACGAGGACGCTGCAAATGATGAGTAAACGCTGGATAACGGTGGCGTGTACAGAAGTAGACATAGACTAAAAAAGTTAGGATAAGTTAAGAGTAAGCAGTAGATTGTGACGACGAAAATCGCGTAACATTTGCAACAAATACACGAGACCGACGGCTAATGCTACCGAGACTAGTAACGTGAGTATGAAATCTGCGGGCAATGCTTCCAGCAGTCCGAGCAAGATATCTTTTAGGTTGACGAGGACGATATCTGGATCTGAAACGGCGAGGCGAAGGAACTCCACAAAAGAGGACGTACGAAGTTCAGCCCAAAGGTTGACCCAATCGTGCACGGCATAGGCCGTAACAAGCGCGAAGCCTAAAACAACAAGCGCCACGCGCGTGTAGAGCGTTCGCATGCGAACGGACTCGATCGTGTTGAGAATCTGGTTTAAAAGATGAGGAGGCGGGTCAAGCGGTGCGAGGTGTGAGAGAAGATGGCAAGTACCCCATTTTTCGGACACATTCTCTGGATCCTGTGGATAAGTATTA
>CAZDER010000103.1:0-3039 GCA_964504505.1 uncultured Gammaproteobacteria bacterium
CTGCGCCGTGGGGTGCACTTGGTTTTGGACCAGAAATCTTACTGCCGACAGACCCTGTACCTAGCTGCATGGCACGGGATGTTGGTGAGGCAGTTTGCTCCCGCGGAGCTCAAAGCGATTTGTGCGTGGGTACGATTGGTCAGGGAGGTTGTAGTGCCGCCTCTCTTGCGACAGTACTTGGATACTACAGAGCCACCACGCGCGAGGGCACACCCGTTACTCCACTAGAAGCCGCTCGCTACTTAGTCCGTTCTTGCCATCGAGTTATGAACAGCGGCGCAAACGGCATCTGTGGTTCCACTTTTTCGCAAGAGTTCCCTGGTTTTACCTGTAGTCCTCTATCTGTTCCTGTTCATTCAGCGGCGGGCATCGCAGAGATCGCCAGAGAGTTGCGCGCAGGACATCCGATCATTTTTCACTGCAAAAAGTGCCGTGTGCGTAATGCTAATAGGCAAGAGACTATAGGCACGGGCGGTGGTCACTTCATGGTTCTGACTGGTGTCTCGGAAGATAACACGATTTTCTCTGTGCACGACGTTGGTTGGGGACCACCGCGAGGGGCGATCTCGATCCGTGCCGAGGATATCCTAAATAATCCCCATACTTTCATGGCTCCTAACTCCAATAATCCCGCAGAGGATCAGACGCTGATGCTGCAGCATGGCAACATTAACATTACTGCCATCATCAAACCGATTGATGCCTCACGTGTTCCAGCCCATGGTGCCTGTATCGGTACACGCTCACGCTCTCGAAACGTGGGAACCATCACTCGTATTCCCTTCACCTATTGCCCTAACGGTGCCTGCGACAACACGCGTTATCGCCTCAATCAAGCCTCGCTCATTTTGGATGAGAGCAAGCTCAACATACAAAACGTACGCGTCCGAGCGTTCATCTATATCCACGGACTTAATTCGAGCCGTAACTTAGCCGATGCGACTGGTTACGTGCAAAATTGGAAAGAGATTTTGGCTCGCTACCATCCCTCTAGCAGCGATCTTATCGTGGTGATGACTCCACACTCTATGAGTGACGACGCTGGTTCGTATTTTCATGGTTTGGATGGGCCAGAGTTCTACCGTACCGCTCAAACAGCTTTAGCTGAAGCGTTCCGAACGCATGGTGGCACTTTCACCATCCATGATGTGGCTATCAGCGCCCATAGTTCAGGCATTTGTGACGGTCATTTTGCTCGAGCATCGAACGCTACCTATCCCGTGCCTAAACGTGGCATGGTAGCTTTTGATGGTTGCGCGAGTAACTTCTCCAACTGTCCCGGCACTAACAGCTCATGCGTTATGCCAACGAACATGGCCTTTATCATCAACCCCGATCAGTCAAACAACCCACCCACCCCAAGTCTTGGTCGTCGTGCTACCGCTGGACTTGTTCACACTTATGGTCTGACTGGTGGAAATCTGAACGATTGTCCAGCCTACGCACGTGGAACAGGCGTCACTCGCTGTTATTCTCGCGCGCAGGATACTCCAAATAACGGCTGGACGTTGTTTGAGACCAATCTAGGTCACACTGCCAGTGTCGGCGTCGTGGGAGAGTTTGCCATACGAGCTTTTTACGGTGACAGGTAAAGATATGCCCAAACCTCCCTCCCCTATCTTCCACTGCACCAAATGCGATGCCCAATTCCCTAAGTGGGCTGGGCAGTGTGCGAGTTGTGAGGCTTGGGGTACGGTGACGGAGGAGACGCAAACAACGGAAGCGTTACGACCGACAACCGCAAAGTCTGCTGCCAAAGCTGCAGCGACACACACCTTTGCGGAGCTGGTGAGCAAAACGCAAGATCAGCATATTCCGACTGGACTTACTTATTGGGACGCGCTTCTGTCTGGCGGCTGTGTGCCAGGTTCCGTAACTTTGCTTGGCGGTGAGCCTGGGATTGGTAAATCAACCGTGCTGGCACAACTTGGATTGACCATCGCCGCCCAAGGTCGCAGCGTCCTCTATGTGACGGGCGAGGAGTCCCCCTCTCAAGTTGCCTTGCGTTTGAAGCGTCTCGCCAAGGATATTCCTCCCACCATGAGCTTCCTTGATTCGACCAATGCCGAGATTATCGCGGCGACGATTCGCGCCGAACGACCCGCCCTCACTATTGTTGATTCGGTGCAAAGTATTCGCCTACCTAACGTGGTAGGCGAGGCTGGCAACCCAACCCAAATCAAAGCCGCTTCCGCGCTTATTTCTGAAGCCGCCAAACAATCCAAAGCTTCGGTTATTCTTGTTGGTCAAGTCACCAAGGATGGTGAACTAGCTGGTCCGCGCCTACTTGAACATCTGGTCGACACGGTACTCATGATGGAGGGTGATCGCTATCAATCTTTGCGCGTGTTGCGTGTCGTCAAGCATCGCTTTGGCACGACCGAGGAAACCGCCGTGCTCGCAATGACTAGCAATGGTTTGCAAGAAGTCAAAGACCCAAGTGCGCTGCTGCTTAGCAACCGACCTAAAAATGCGGCAGGCTCTGTCTTGAGTTGCCTCATGGAAGGCTCGCGTCCGCTACTGATCGAAATCCAAGCCTTGGTCACAACCTCAACTTTTGCCACACCCTCGCGCCGCGCGACTGGTATTGATCCAAATCGCCTCAACCTCATTCTCGCTGTTTTAGGCCGTCGAGCCGGTGTTAGTTTTGGCGATCAGGATGTGTTTGTCAATGTAGTTGGCGGGATTGATGCCGATGATCCCTCGATTGATCTGGCTATCGCACTTGCACTCGTTTCAGCCAAGAAGGACCAGCCCTTTCCAAGCGACGCTATCGCGATTGGCGAGCTCGGTCTCACAGGCGAATTACGACCAGTTCAAAGTACCGCCCTGCGCATCAAAGAAGCTCATCGATTGGGACTTACGACTATCTACCTCGCACACTCTGACAAGCTTCCCAAGCTGTCCGCACCGCTGCTGAAACCGTGCGTAACAGTGAAGGAGGCGATACAGATGGCGTTTTAGCTGTCTTCTCCTGCTTAGTTATACCATCCCCAACCAACGCCAACATAAACATCAGCGCATGTGATATCATGGCAA
>CAZDER010000104.1:0-2999 GCA_964504505.1 uncultured Gammaproteobacteria bacterium
AGGCGGCTGAAGGAGGAAGTGGGGAGAAAAAGTCCGTGTCTAATCCGAAGGGAAGCTCAATGACTTTGTCACCCAGCTCGTTCAACATCGAACCCAGCGACGAGTGTTCGGCGTAATCGTGCGAGGAAACTATAATCTTGCTAGCACGACGCAACAAATGCGGTTGTAGCAACTTGCGATGCAGGTCGAATATCTGGTCTCGCCAATCAGTCGCCACCGCATCCATGTGAAAGGTCACCACGACAGGAACGCGCGGTCGAAGAAACAAAAGCCGCTCCGCCACGCCATACCATGGATAATGGAGATGGATGATGTCGGCAGCTTGCAACGCCTGACTCAAACCGCGTGGCAACGAGGCGTTACCAAAACGCAACCACGTCGGCAAGCGAAGCATGATATCGGGAATTGGGAATTGGACGCTCGATTCCCGATTACCAATTCCCGATACCAACACCGCATCTTCCCCACGCGCACGCAAACCAACCACCTCATCGTAGGCAGCTTGACCAATGCCGCCGATTTCAGGTGGTGCCACGCAAGCGAGATGAATAATACGCATAACTTCCATCCTCTACGCTACACACGATCGCTTCCTTTTCGTCCCCATGTCTCAAGCGCCTCACGTCTGACGAGCTCGGTCAACTGACGTTCCAATTTGTGATGCGCAACGTGGAGTTGAAAGACCAAGATCAACAAAGTGATAACGGCTGCGTAAAGGATTAAATCAGCACCGCGACCGACGCCTAAAAATTGGGCGAGTAGCGTCGTCACTTCTGGACGCGCGACCACGCTGGCGGCGGCAATCCAGACTGCGCTCCAAGCGATGGCCTCGACCAATCTGACGGCCCCTTGACGAGCACGTCGCCAAGTCATGGCGAGTGCCAACGCGAGGACGATCCACAGCAGAATACGTATCAACATAGCATGTATCTACTCTCTCACCAGCTCTCCCAATAACAATTCCCAAACAATCTTGATGGCCTCACTAGCTTTCTGACCCTTCTGTAACGAAGCCTCCGTATACTGTACTTTGACCGGCACTTCTCCCCAACGAAAAGACGAGCGCGTGACAAAACGCAGAATCTCGGAGCAATGCGCCATACCATCTTGTGCGAAGACTAACTGGCGTGCTACTTCGGCGCGCATGGCGCGTAACCCACTCTGTGGATCAGTGATGATATGCGGAATACCTAGGAAATAGGCACTAAAAAGACGAGCAGCCCGCAACAGCAGGCGTCGCGAACGCGGCATGCCTTCGGCGGGGATACCTAGAAAACGCGAGCCGTAGACAATATCAAGCTGATTTTGACGTAGCGGCTCAAGCAATGTTTCGAGCGTGCTCGGATCATGCTGTCCGTCGGCATCCAAATGCACAATCACCTCTGCCCCTAATGTAAGTGCCGCGAGCGTGCCGGTTTTGAGAGCCGCGCCTTGACCACGATTGATGCCGTGCCTCACTACTTGTACCCCTTCGGCACGAGCGACGGTAGCCGTTTCATCTTGTGAACCATCATCCACTAGCACGATCTCCGATACTTGCGGCTTGAGTGCCACTAACACGGCTCGCAATCTAGGAGCTTCGTTCCAAGCAGGAATAACAGCGATAACTTTCATGTAAACAGACGTTAAATTGATGCACCGCAGACAAATTGTTTAACCATGTCGACAATTGTCTCGATCTTTACCAAGCGCAGCTCTTGATTCACACGCTCCTTCCATTCTATGGCTTCATCTTTCAAGGTTTTTTCGGACACCACCAAACGCAGCGGCAGACCAAGTAAATCAGCGTCCGCAAATTTTTCTCCCGGCGAAGCCTGGGCACGATCGTCCCACAGTACTTCTATTCCATCTGCTGACAAATCCTCGTAGAGTGCCAGTGCCGTAGTTTGAAGACGCGCTTGTATCGCTTCGTCTTTCGAACGTAAAGACACTAGTTGGACATGATATGGAGCCACAGTTTTTGGCCAGATGATGCCGCGTTCATCATGACAAGCTTCAACGATCGTACCCACTAAACGCGTCACCCCAATCCCATAACAGCCCATCAACACCGGCTGACGTTGACCAGCCTCATCTGTCACCGTGAGCTCAAACGCCTCGGAAAACTTGGTACCTAAATCAAAGATATTGCCAACCTCAACGCTAGTACGCCACTCGAGCCTCTCTTCAGGATGATCTGGACAAGCGTCGCCTTCATGCAGGGTCGCCACTTCGCTGTTTTGTCCGTATAGCCACGAGGGCGAAGTCAAAATCTTATCCTCACCAGCCTCTGTCAAAACTTGAAACTCATGTGAAAACTTGTGCGTAAACGCTCCGCCCGAAGCCTCGACTACTTTTACTTGCACACCGCACCGCGCAAAAATCCGTAAATACGCCTGCAAGGCTGTTTGATAAAACTGTTCAAAATCAGCTTGGGTAAGATGAAATGAGTACAAATCCTTCATGCTGAACTCGCGGCCGCGTAATACACCAGACTTAGCTCGCAACTCATCGCGAAACTTGGTTTGAATCTGATAAATGGCAAGCGGTAAATCCTTGTACGAAGACACGAACGCTTTAACGAGAGGCGTGACAATCTCCTCATGAGTAGGACCAAGCGCGTATTCCTTTTTGGTTTGACTAGGTAGCTTAAACAGCACATCAAGCTTGTCCCAACGCTCCGTTTGTAGCCAATTCTCCTTAGGTTGCAGACTGGAGAGTAAAACCTCTTGGGCACCGAGCGCATCCATCTCCTCGCGGATAATCGCTTCAACCTTACGCATCACCCGCAAACCGAGCGGCAACCATGAGTACACTCCTGCCATTTCCTGATGGACAAACCCACCCTGCACCAGATATTTAGCGTTGATAGAATCAGCGTCGTGTGGCACGGACTTAGTGGTTTTACTAAAAAGGTGAGAAAGACGCATATGTAGCGCATCTTAGCGATGAAAAGCCTAAGAGGCAATATGCAGACTTGTCTCACGCAAGATGATCCCCAAATGGGTTTCCGATTCTCA
>CAZDER010000105.1:0-2974 GCA_964504505.1 uncultured Gammaproteobacteria bacterium
GAGTGTGCCAAGCTTCCAAGCTCTCGTCAACGACAAGTTGACGAGTTGATTTGACACGTGCCTCTTTGCCCGTAAGATACTGGTTATGCTCCCTATTCATAAAGCTATTCTGACGGGTGGCGGTCGAGCCACACGGCTACGACCCATTACCGCCACCATCAATAAACACTTGATTCCCTTGGCTAATAAACCAATGATTTTTCACGCCATCGATAAAGTCGTTGAAGTGGGCGTGAACGAGATTTTTATCAACCTGAATCCAGGCGAAACCAGCCTTTGTAACGCGGTCGGCGATGGTGAACGTTGGGACATTAAAATTCGTTACTTCGAACAGACTGGCGGACCGCAAGGCATCGCCCACGTGGTCAAAGAAGCTCAAGCCTTCATTGGCGATGATCCTTTCATCTTTTATCTATCCGACAACATCGTACTCGGCAGTTTGCACGCGCTTATGCACGAGTACGAAACAGGTGGTCATGATTGTGTTTTAGCTTTAGCCGCACTTGAGGATCCACGCGCTTTTGGTGTGCCCGTCTTTGATGCGCAAGATCGTCTGATAGACGTGGTCGAAAAACCGCTCGAGATACTTTCCCCATACGCCGTGACCGGCATCTATATATATGGTCCGCGCCTGTTTTTCTCGACCTTCGATCGCATTCAAAAAAGTGCGCGCGGCGAATACGAGATTTCCAGCATTCATTCAGAGTTGCTTAAACAAGGCTACCGCATCGGACACCAAAAAATCACTGGTTTTTGGAAGGATACTGGCAAGCCTGATGATCTTATCTACGCTAATAGCCTGCTCCTCGATCAGATGCCGGCTACAGCTTTTCAACGTGACGGTCTAGTTGATCCAGACGCCTCCATCACAGGCAACGTTCACATCGGCTTAAACACCGTCATCGGACCAAATGTCCATATCCAAGGACCAGTGATCATTGGTGAAAATTGCACACTCGAAAATTGCATCATCTTGCCGCACACCGCCGTGGGTACAGGCTCAACTATCAAGCAGGCTACCGTGGGCGAATCTATTCTCTTCGATCATAGTTACATAGACGCTGATATCACGATTGAAAAAAGCCTGATCGGTGCCAAGGCTCGTATCGCGACATGTGAGCAAACTGCACGACGCTTTATCTTGGGCGATAACACTACTTTAGAGCTCTAGCCTACTCGATTTTAATCTCAATCCTATCTTTGAGCGCAGGAATCTTGCCGAACCATTTTGGCTTGACTGTGACATGGGCATCCTCGACTCCATCAATCGATTTAAGCAAATCTTCAGCTTCTTTGGGTTCCTTGCCGGCCACAACTGATTTTTGTAAACCTGGACTTGACCCCGTCAAACGATAAGCCCCCCGCGCTTTCATGCGGATGGTAGCGGTTTCTGTTTTTGGATCAGAGGCTTGCACATCCAACGTAAAACCATCACCACTTTCAGGCGGTAAAAACTCACGACCTGATGGGATCTTGTCTTTGAGCTTGAGACGAACGAGCGCCAACACATCTTCTTTGGGATAAAATACCGCCGTGATATCAAGTTTAACCGAGGCTAAAAATGCGTCTGCCGTTTGACCTACGGCTACGTTGCTCTTGAAACGATCAGCTTCGCGTACGAGATACACCACTTCACTAGATGCGAGCGTACCCAGATCGGCTCCTAAAGTTTTGCGCGCTTGATCCATGACCGCCGCAGTCAAAGCCTGTTTAGCCGCATCGAGATCGGCCTGCGTCAAAATTGGCTCGTTGCTCTTAGCAGCCGTCACTATACTTGGTTTGATCGGTACAGGTGGCAGCGCCACTGGTGCAACATGGTCGACCGCTACCGCCGTGAATGGTGTGAGTGACTCGGCGTAAATAAACTTTTGTAAATCAACAAATAAACCAGGAATGGTAAACGTAGTTGGCGCGATCACAAACTCTGCCCCAATTTTATCGGCATAAACAGCTACATCCACCTCCTCGCCAGGTTGCAAACGGATGGTTTTATCGATGCGATAGAGTTTTTGATCAGCGGTCAACAAACGCGTGGTACGCACTAGAGTTTGTGGTTTGGAATACTTGTTAAAGACGCGTGCCGTGCCACGTGCTAGGACGTTAGTGGTTGGTGGTGCGAGCGGCGGAGACGAAACAATGGGCTGGACAGGCACGACAGGTGCAGTCGTGCTCGCTGTCGCTCCAATCGTAAACTCTTGCACTTTACCAAATACACCTTGGACTACTCGACCTGGAATCTGACCCGATTGCGGAGTGCGAGCAATCTCGACTGTGCCATCATACTCAATCGGCGTGCGTTTAGTGCGTACCGTGATCGAGGCACGAGCCGAGGATAACCACAGCACTGCCAACACGACAACCACTGTAAAAGCGATAAAACTATACGCAATATTGCGATACAAATGCGTGCGCGGAGCAGTCGGAAAGGAGGGTGCCATGATCGGAATAATATGCGGACGACGAGAGCCTCGTAAGGTCATAAGTAAAGGACGGATTCAGTATACCACACTTTTTTGTATGCGAGTTATTAAGGTTTTGAAATCAGTTGACACGGATTTGGATGGTCAACCAGCTCTCTTGTTATTATCGTGATGTTGTCTTATTTTTCTTAGAGAGTGGTCCTATCTGCCCTGGCGTGCCGAACGCAGGGAGCGCATACCGATCTAATCCAATCCAACCAGCCGTTCTCCATGCTAGAATGAACAGAAGCTGCAAAAGTAACATGACAGGATTTGTGCTTATGGTACCCGCAATAAACCTCCCCGCAGCAAGCTGACTGGGTATCCATCGGATTTTTTGCACGCAGCAAGCTGCGGGGAAAAGCCAAAAGAGAGATTTTGTTTTTCCTCTTATCTAGACGCATCTGAATTCGTGAGCGGAGGATCCATTGTGTCTATTTCTTCTTGCCCGCCCGTTTCCTCTTCTTCTGTCATTGTCGAAGGAAATTCGAAATATTCATTTGTCGTCTCATCTC
>CAZDER010000106.1:0-2959 GCA_964504505.1 uncultured Gammaproteobacteria bacterium
CGTAGCCAAGAGCATTGGTTCAAGCGGCAACAATTTCCCACGTAGATCAAAAACCAGCAAGGCTAGTAAAGTCAAAAACAGCAGACTTTCGACCAGGAAAGCCCCCAGTAAAGCCCTATCAGCAAAAAAAGGCTGACGCAGGTAGGCAAAAAATAACAGCAGCATCGCGGCCAGCTCGACTAACGGATATTGAATGTGGATCGGACGCTGACAAAAAGCGCAACGCCCGCCGAGAACAAGCCAAGATAGAATCGGCACAAGATGCCTGATGCGCAGTTTTTGCTCGCAATGCACGCAGTGTGAACGCCCCAGAATAGTCACGCCCTCATGTAAACGCAAAATTAGCACGTTCAGAAACGAACCAAGCACGGCTCCCAAAAGGCAAACGAAGGCTACAGCGAAGATCATATAATTTTGCACTTCTTGTTCCCCTCCTTACCAAGGAGGGGTTAGGGGAGGTGGGTCCCTTCCGACGGAATCCGTTCCGACGCTACCCCCTCTAACTCCCCCGCCTCTCGCGAGAGGCGGGGGAGAACATAAAAATGAAGGCGTTCTACCTATTTCTCCTCATCCTTCCCATCCATCACGCCATTGGAGTGGGCGTAAAAAACGTTAGCCTTGCCAAGCTCCGTGTCGCTTTCTGTCACAAAACGTACCGAGTAACCGTTGGCTCCGCCCTTGTAACGATAGAATTCATTGACGTTTGGCCCGGTTGGCAAACGGTTGAGATAGATGGGCACTTGTGCTTTGTCACGCAACTCAAAACCTCCAGCCGAGAGCACCTCGGTATTGCTACCCGGTGCCCCCAAAGCCACACCCGCGCTCGCAGGATAAGTTGCCCTTTCTAGCCAATGCCGGCTAAGCGCCGCCGAAATCGTACTCACATCCGAAAGACGCTGTGCATCACGCACGCGCGCTCGAGCACTGTTTAAGGACAAGACGGCGAGCGTCGCTAATAGACCAAACACTGCGATAACTATCAACACTTCAAGCACGGTAAAACCTGATTTTGTATTCAAAATACGCATATAAAATAAGTATAGCAGTCACGCACTCACTTCCCCTCGTCATGCTGAACGAAGTCCGACGTAGTGAAGCATCCCTCGCCCTATCCGATCGATCGCAAGGGATTCTTCATTCCGTCTAACTCCATTCAGAATGACGGAATTATAGGTAAGCTGCGTAAGGTGAGTTAAGTATAGCAGTTGTACGCTACTCTTTCATCTTCTGTGCTTGCAGGTAAGCAATCACCGCCATTAGCGCACGATGCTCAACATCGGATAGATGATCGGCGGATAATTTGGTGACCTGGTTCAGACGAGCAAAGACATCTTTGGTCGAGTGGACACGTTGCATACGCAACACAAAAGTCCGAACGCTCTCTAAGAGATCTGTGCCAGCCGAGACGGAAGACATGGGTAGAGCAGGTGATGTCTGCGTCTGTTCCAAGGCATCTTTCAGTGCATTTTTTAAGGCTGCCTGTTCTTTGATTCGATCGAGCCGAGCTATGCCATTGTACCAATAGACATTCAATAAATGTTCAATAGTCTTAAGTTGTGGCTGCTTGACCTCATAACGCAAAATTATGTTCAGTGCACGTTCCAGTTTGCCATTTTGCAGATGACTAATCGTGGCTACATCGTCTGCCTTGGCTGCCTGCAATAGTTCACGAATAGTTTCCTCGGCTAACTCCACGTTGTGCGTGATATTTTTTTCGGCTTCCTGTTCTTGCTCTAACAATGCCATGTTAGGCTGCGGTGCAAGAGGATTATCTGAATTGGATGGGGTGCCGTCGAGACTTACGAGACGAACGTCACCTTTTTCATCTGGCCAAGCGACAAACGCGGTTGCATGAGCATTTTTCATGGCAGCTGTTTTGCCTGTGAGCTGGAGGCCGCGCATAATTCCAGCCAAGAATCCAGCCTCGCGTAACAAAGTACAGGTGATCAAAGCAAAATCCGCACACACGCCCGCAAAACGTTTACCTACCATGGCTGGTACATTTTTTTGGTGACGCAGATCCTTCAAGCGCTGTTCACTAAGCACGAACTGTTCCTCTGGAGCTTTATCTCGTTTAGCTTGATTGACTGCGCCATTGTCAGTGTCATACCAACCCAAAGAGCGAACCAACCCCTCAATTTCTATCAGCTTACGTTTAGGTGAGAGAGCTTGAAAGCTACGCGAACGAACGTGCATCAAGATATCGTATGGGAGCTGACCGAGTGGAACTCGCAGATCATGACCATGGACTTTTTCAAACTTGGTAGCAAACTTTTCGTAAGCTTGCGCGTCTGGATCCTCGAGGGGAGTAGGAGAAAGTGGGATTTCGATTGAATAAACCAAACGTAAGACCCCACGCGGTAAGGTCACGGTCACTTCACCCAGGCTATTTTGTTGAGGTACAAGTAAAATTTCTTTTTTGCTATTGGTTAAGCCTTTGACACGTTCAGCAATCAAACGTGCGTTCAAAGGCACATGGAGCATGGCGTTTTCAAGACCGCTGACATCTAACGCCGTGAAAGTTAGTTCTTGAGCTGGATTTGGAGACGGACGCGCGACTGGAAAGTAAACTTTTTCCCAAGCATGAGAAGCCTGATTGTACTTGCCATAAATACCCGAAATTAGGAGCTCGTTTAAAGCCTCACGAGATTCGAGCACTGGTCGGGTATCAGCCAGATTTTCTGCTCCCATACCTGCAAGCTTAAAAGCGTCTGACGGTCGAAAAGCTTGCGGTATGGTTGGTAAGGCAGTTTTATCAACATGAAAATGAGCAGAAACATTTTCCCAGAGCGAACGACGCTCGGCCTCCATCCGACGTGGCAACATGCGCGCAAGGAGGTTTTGAGCTAGACGCGTTGGATCACGATCTGGTATGGCTGGATTAGTAGCCAGCAGTGCCATCGACACTTGACGATCAGCCCGTAGTGAACCGCACCCCGTATACTAGACACTGTTTCTG
>CAZDER010000107.1:0-2920 GCA_964504505.1 uncultured Gammaproteobacteria bacterium
GCCAATCCCAAATCAAGGCGTAGAGTTCACGACTGTACACTATCGCTGGCTTAAGCTCTGTTACACGTTTACGAAGAACGAGAACAAAAGTAAGGGTCTGAATCCAGAAACCTACACGCCCCATCCAAGCAAAACGTGTCCAATCCAAACATGGTAGACGTTCGATCGTGAAAGTTGGTTGACGATGGTAATAAACGAAAGCGTCCTCTGCAACCGTTCCCTGACGATCAGGAACCAGCAAAACAACCTCATACCCTAAGACGGCAAACGCTTCACACATTTGCATGACTTGATCGCTCTGCGCTTTCTCCGATGGAAAGCGAGAATTTGTGATGTAAACCATTTTCATACATTCTCCCCTTCTTTCCTTCCTCTCATCCAATCCCACCACGCCACCAGCGTATATCCAGCATACACTGCAAGGATGTGATCAAGAGGGATGCGATATTTAGTGTAGCCTGCAACCATCGCGTGTAAACAGGTGAAGACTGCAAATAAAATAAGTGGCAACCAGACATTTTTATCGCGTCGACGTAAACACAGGATTACACCCATCCATCCCAACACAATCACAAACGCCGTGCTCGCCCAGACCGCCTCGCGTGCTAGCCAGACTTTCCAAGGACTGCTGGCAAATGTCCACGGCGCACCAGTTTTTACTGTGGGAAATAGACCTGGGCGCCAGAAAGTGCTGATTTTTTGCAATGGCAACTTCCACGCTTGATCATAGAAGTGCGTGTGCCAAAACTCTTTGGTTTTGCCAATCCAATACTGATTGAACGTGTATTCATTCAACAAGCCTCTGTCTTCGCAACGCAGTAAGGCTAAACTTGGCTCCTTTGGATGCCACTCTGTCCACAAAACAGATTCGTGGAATGCCCCAGCTGCCCGTAACTCCGCCTCTAAAGCAACTGGCAAACGATATTGTTTGTAGAGAGGATTCGTGGACGAGGCGATGTCCTCGATAATTTCTTGAGGATAACCACGTTTAGTGAGTTCGTAGATGTTTTCGTTGTTGGCCTTGAAAAGGGCGTGACCAAGATCGGTCGTCAGCGGCACAAAGCGGTGGAATACCTGCCAATTGCGATAAGTCCAAGGCGCGATCAAACCAGCCGCACACACCGCGATGATCGCCACCGATAAAATCGCTCGTTTCCAATCAAGCCAAAACCGCCACACAATCCAGAGCGCGATCAAAGGTGAAGCGGCGAGGATCGTGCCTTGCACGTAGGCGAGAGCTCCGATCGCAAACCCAGTAACCACGGCATGCCTATATTTTTTAGTTTCCTCCAAACGTAACACGCACCACATCACAAGCAGCAAAAAGAACGCCTGCAAAAAGGTGTGATAGTACTGCGTGTAGTGATAGAACGTGTACGGATAACACGCCATGATAAACGCCCCAACGAGTGCAGCACGTTTTCCAACCAAGCGTTTGCCGACGAGATAGGTGAGCCACAAGGCGCCGACCACAAAGATATTCTGCACGATAGCCTGTGCCCAAGTGTTAGATGGATCAAAAAGCTTGTATAACCCTGTCAAAAAGAACAGGAAACCCGGCGAACGATAGGCGGATGCACAACCAAGCTCGGCGGTAAAACTATAGCCATAACCATGGAACCAACGATCAACTAGCGTATAAAATCCCAACTCGCGCGAGATGAGCCCCTTGTGAAATAAACTGACGGACAAGGCGCGCGTCGCCACGGCAAAGGCAAAAAAGCCAGCCAGCCAAAGTTCAAAACGGCTGCCTTGCGCTCGTTTTAGATACGTATCGACGACTGTACGCCAACCGCGACGTTGCTCCCCATGCAATACAGCACGCCCAGGCAACGTCTGCACTCGTTGCCTGGCTGCAAGGCACATACGTTGACGTGAGGCAGTGTTCTTAATGGTTTTTTCCATCATCACAGCCAGCGCGGTTGCATCTCCGACTGGGACGACTAGACCATCAAT
This sequence comes from uncultured Gammaproteobacteria bacterium, assembly GCA_964504505.1. Lineage (GTDB taxonomy): Bacteria > Patescibacteriota > Patescibacteriia > 2-12-FULL-60-25 > 2-12-FULL-60-25 > JAGOUY01. The sequence continues at coordinate 1,957 of CAZDER010000107.1, forward strand.
ATTTGGTCGAAAAAACGAGCCCACACAACCGGCATCTGTCGTCACTACTGGTACACCCGCCGCCATAGCTTCGATGATGGTTCTCCCCCAGCCTTCGTAACGCGCCGAGAGTACGAGCCCATGTGCATCTTCCCAAATTATTTGAGACGCCATCCAGCCGCGCACCTCGACCGACTCGCCAAGGTTCTTAACCAGAATCAGATTGCGTATCCACGACTCGAGCGGACCGGATCCTGCTAACACCAGACGAGCCTCGACACCACGCGCTCGCAAAAGTGTGAACGCTTCGAGAAGAATATCTAAACCTTTTTGCGGTACGAAACGACAAGGCGCAACGAAAGTAAAAGTTTGACCGTCTTTCAACGACGAGATTGGACGCACAAGTAGATCGCCAAGCTCTTGTGCCACAGGAATGGCTTCGATTTTATCTGACGAGACGCCCCTTGCAACGAGATGTTCTTTGACACGTTCGCTCACCACGCGTACCCGCTCGGCGCGACGTAGCAAGATGAGACCAGTAAAAGACCAAACACGATGTATAATTCGCTCTTTCACCCATTCGCCAGACCAGAAGTCTCCATGTTCTTGTATTTCCAATGGTTGATTGGTGAAGCGTGAAATAGCATACCCAATCCAACCTGCGACAAATGGGTCTTGTGCGGAGATGATGGTTCGTCCAGGCAAACGCTGTGCATCGCAAATGCCTACGCGTATTGCTTGATAAACGCGACGCAAGGATCGTCCAGCGAACGCTTGCACATACAACCCATCGCGTTCCAACTCCACGTCTTCTGGAGCACGAGCCAAAACGAGAGCGGAGAGCGCGATATTCTCGTTCGCCAGCGATGAGACGCGCGCAAAGGCATCTGACTCGGTTTTGAGCAACTCGCGTTCGTAACTGATCATCACGACACGCCTACGGTCAGATGTTGTAGGTTCTACGGCTGCCTGCAGGACACGCTCG
>CAZDER010000108.1:0-801 GCA_964504505.1 uncultured Gammaproteobacteria bacterium
TGAGGGAAACTGGAAAAAGGAAACCGGAAACTGGCGGCTGGACCAGCTTCCAATCTAGTCATGGCGGTTGTTTTCACTTTAGCTTTTAAGTGGTCGGCTGGGTATTTCGGTGAAGCTAATCTGCTCTCAATTTTTACTCAAGCTGGTGCTTTTTTGAACTTCTCTTTAGCACTTTTCAATCTTATCCCAGTCCCACCACTCGACGGTTCTAAAGCTCTCTTGGCTATATTGGACGAATATCGTTTTCAAGCCGCTCATCGCTGGATAAGTATGCAGGGTCCGAACTTATTGCTCGTGATCGTGTTGCTCGATATAGTTTTGCCGATGGGTCCGTTGACTTGGATTTCTGCTACTTCGGCTTGGCTCGTCGGCGCGGTGATGACTTTATGAGGTGGCTTGCGCGTGAGGCTTTATCCGAACGCCATTGGTCGGGATGGTTGGAGTGGTTAAAAGAGGTGTGCCTCTCGGCGGTCGTAGCTGGTTTCATGTCCGAACTCGTGTTGACGCGGACTACGCAAGCCTTGTTTGATACGCCGCGTGTGGTTTTGCTGTGGCCGCTCATCACGCTTTGTCTCATCTTGTTACTAGGTTGGATGTGTGTGCGTTTGTGGCACGTATCGCTACCCGCCGCGTTAGCCTATCTCGCTAAGCTATTGCCGTGTCTCGGATTGATACCGCTGATTCAGCTCATACAAAGTGAAATTGGTGGACAGGATGCAGCCGCGTATGTGGGGTTTGGTAGAGCTGCGTTGTCGCTCGTGAGTGGGGTCTGGACGAAGGCCACGCCCGCGAACGGGACGA
>CAZDER010000108.1:811-2905 GCA_964504505.1 uncultured Gammaproteobacteria bacterium
GTATATTGCCTGCACCAATAGCACCATTGTCCGTGAGTCTGGTGTGGGTGGGAGTGTGTTTATGGGTAGGTTGGTCTTGGTGGCACTCTACAATAGCGCGCAGTCCTCGCGAGTTAGTCAAGGCCGTTTGGCCAAGTTCAGTTGGTTTTGCTGGTTTTTGGTTGGTGCCGTCGGTACTAGGTTGGTCTGCGCTGATAGGCAGCGTGCCTCTTTGGAACGCTTCAACGGCTCTAGTCGAGCAGGGTTTTCTCGCTCGGCAGATCGATGGCTACGCCTGGCACGATGTGTATGCACGTTTTCCGTTAGCGATTGGCGGTGAGGCACATATCAGCACGCAATGGTTGCTCGTGACTATGTTACTGCTCGCGCTTGTCGTGTGGTTGATGACGTATCTTAGCGTGACATGGCACTGGTCGCTCAAGCGTTGGTGGCAATTTGCAGAAGCAGATCGAGTGTTGCGTGTCGCAGGCATAGTAGGTCTAGGCTTGCTCATGGCTTGTCTATTTACGACGCTACCGCGTTTTGGTTGGACGCACGTTTTGGCTACGTTAGAGTTGCTAGTAGCGACGGGACTGTTTATTTTAGCCCAAGCGGCCGACACGGATCTGGCACGGGCGGCAACTGGCTCTTTAGCTTACGATCGACCACTGTCTTCGGGGTTAGTCAAGGCGGTGGACATTATTGAGATGAAGAGTATCTGGCGCGGTATGGTCTATGTGCTGGCTGGGTTGCTAGGTTGGCAGGTTTTAGCGGCGTTTGCTTTGGCTGATTTAGCTCATCAAGCATCCTTGAGTGTGCGTGCAGTTTGGGCTTATCTGGTTTGGAGCGTGCTACCTTCGATGGGCTATTTCTTGGCTGGCTGGCTGGTAATCACCGAGCGCGGCAACTTTGGTGCCTTAGCAACGGCGTTGGCAGCCTTCGTTGGTCTAATCCATTTTAGTTGGCAGGTATGGAGAAATAAGCAACTCGTACACGCTTGACGTTATGGGCTAACGCTGATAGATTGGGCGCACCTTACACGTTTTTAATGATTTTTCTCTGATCTTCCTTACGAAGACTATACTCCCAGCATGCCTACCATTGCCCAGCTTGTTCGCTCTCCGCGCACGAGTACTCGTCACAAATCCAAAAGTCCAGCCTTGCAGTTTGCTTTCAACACCTTGCAGCGCAAGCGCACAGAGCTCTCGCGTGGTTCGGCGTTTAAGCGCGGCGTGTGCACCAAGGTGACCACCATGACGCCTAAAAAGCCTAACTCGGCGGTGCGTAAAATTGCTCGCGTGCGTCTCTCAAACGGGCAAGAGGTCACGGCTTACATCCCAGGCGAAGGTCATAATTTGCAGGAACACTCGATCGTGTTAATTCGTGGCGGCCGTGTCAAGGATCTGCCGGGTGTGCGTTATCACATCGTGCGCGGCGTCTACGATACTCAAGGTGTAGCCAATCGTCGTGGCAGCCGTTCGCTCTACGGAGCGCGGCGTCCCAAGGCAGATGCTAAAAAAGCCGATGCCAAGAAAAAATAAATAACTCATTTGATCTAATATGCGTGGAAAACAAGCTCCCAAGCGTAAAGTAGCCCCTGATCCAAAGTATGGATCGATCAATGTGGCGAAGCTGATCAACTACATTATGATCGGTGGGAAGAAGCAAAAATCCCAAGGCATCGTGTACGCGGCTTTTGCGACGGTCGAAGAAAAGATGCAGAAGCCAGCTCTTGAAATGTATGAAGAGGCTCTTAAAAATGTTGCGCCCAGCGTCGAAGTCAAATCTAAGCGCGTGGGCGGAGCCAACTATCAAGTTCCTCTCCAGGTGCGTGCCGAGCGTCGTTTGCAGTTGGCATTACGTTGGATGATCGGCGCGGCTCGTTCGCGCAAGGGTAAACCGATGGCAGAGCGTCTTGCCACCGAAATCATGGATGCAGCGCAAAACCAAGGCGAGGCCGTCAAAAAACGCGCCGATGTGCATCGTATGGCCGAAGCCAACCGCGCCTTTGCTCACTTTGCTAGATAATCATCAATAATAGGCTGGAGGCTGGAGGGGTGGGGGGGGAGGGGGGGGGGAAAAAACAGCCGACGCCCCCCCCCCCCCCCCCCCCGG
>CAZDER010000109.1:0-2898 GCA_964504505.1 uncultured Gammaproteobacteria bacterium
CCTTCGGGCTCCCTACTCAGTCGCCCTCAGCCTTCTCGTTCGCCCTCAGCCGCCGGGCTGCCTGCGTCCACGCCGCAGCCCGACAAGAGCAAGAGGACTATGTAATAACGAGCCATGGTGGCTCCTTTCTGCCCTTAGTGGGCGGATGTTGAAAGTTCGATTAAGTGAACATCACTTGATCGTTTGATCCGCTTGGCGGATCGGTATTGGTTGGGTGTTGTCACCCGAGATTGGGCATGGGTTGCGTCAAACGCATAGCCAGTCTCAAACGATAACGAGCTAATGTACGCTAATTTTGCCCTTTTGTCAAGCCAAAAGCCTTGACAAAACCATTTTTTTGGAGTAATCTACGTAGTTATTTAGAGAGCTGATTATGCGCAGAATAAGCCACTTCTGCCCATAATTGGACCTCGACAATTCGAGAAAAAACTTTTCAACAACAGCCGTGGTAACGGCTTAACAACACACCCCGATGGGGGAGAAAGCAGGATCCCATGGATCCACTCCAAATTCTGCTCGAGACGGCGTCCCGCCGTCTCGGAGCTGCTCAAGCGCAGCTTTTGATGGTGGCCCTGCGTCGGTTTATCGGCGACGCTCGGGCGCGTTCGTGGACCGCCTGGCTAGGCAGGCGTGGTTTCTGGGCAGATATGGCGATTCAAGCCATTGCTAGCCTACGCCCAGGTCATCTGCTGGCTGGGCGACACGCCCTGCCAGCGGGCATCACGGCTGCTCAAGTCGATGAACTCTGGGAGGAGTTCGTCGAGGGAGTGCACCGCGGCATCGCTGCGCTCCCAGCTGGCGCAGGCGCACCTGTCGCGCCTCTCGGCGCAGCCCCTCCCGTTCCACCTGTTGCTCACGATTGGACGGAGGAGCTAGGGGTGTTCATCCATGAGTTGCCGCGCATCCTTGGCGGGTGGCTCGCAGGCGTTTGGCCGTGGCTGGCCTGCACCGTGATCACTGGCTGCCTGATCGTTTTGACCTTTGCCATGAAAAGCGAGCGTCAAATCGGTGGGTTGCTCGGATGGTTGCCCGCCAACGTTAGGGCGGACGCTAGTCCGTGGCTCCACATTGCCAAGCTCATCACGGCGACGGGAGCGGTGGGAATCTTGGGAGGGGCATTTAGGGCAATACTAACAGCTCCCGCGCACCGATTCGCGCACGCTGGTCGATTGGCGAACGCGGTGCTGCTGGCACTCGTGGTCGTGCCGATGGCGATCTTGGCGTTGGTCGGCGCTCTGGACGTGCTTATTTTATCTGCGAGGATTAACCAGGGTGCCTTGCCGATCGTGCTCTGGCTGATCCAAAAGGCAGATCGCTACGCACTGCTCTTGGTCGTGCCGGCGATTGCGATTTTGATGTCTTTAACAGGCATCATCCTCGCGATTGACAGTGTGGCCGACAAGGTCGGCGGGAGGCTGGCTAAGCTGCTGGGATTTGGCGATAACGTCAATTTCCCACTCGAGAAGGTCGCCTCGGGCATCAGAGGTTTTGGCCTCTCGATGTTGGCTGGAGGCTCGATCTATCACCTAGCCAGCACGCGTTGGCCAGCGCCGCAGCAAGTGCTCGACTTCTTGCTGTATGGCATCGGTCTCGTGGTGTTGTCTAGCATCATCCTGACCTGGGCTGGCTTCCAATCGAGTACCAAAGTGAAGCGTGTCGTGGCGGTTGGGTTTATCTTGGTGATTACCACGACGACACTGTGGGTTTGGTACAACGCTAGACACGCAGGTGTGGTCGAGGGTGCAGTCAACACCACCGTTCAGACCGCTCACGTGCATCGTGCGTGGTTCGAAACCCAGTGGGCAGCACTGGTAAATGACCTCGCCTACGACGTGCGGCTTGCCCACCTCAAGTGGGGCATCCTGCGCGGGATTGGTCGTCTCGTGCTCGCTGCCCCGTTCGCCATCATCTGCGGATTGGTGGCGGATGGATTCCTTGGCATGAAGGGTATAAAACGTATCGTTGGCGTTCCCTTCGGCCTCGTCATGCTCGTGGGCTTCGGCATAGGTCTTGCCCACGTTGGTGCTGTCGTCTATGGCTGGTTCGCTGCTCTCTGAATCAGCCTGCCGTCCCAGAGCCGCTCTTTTCCAGCCTTCCTAAAAACCCCACCTGCAACGGCTCGCAGCGTGGGGTTTTCTTATTGGGCAACTGGTCTATTGCAGTGTGCGAAATGGCTAAGTGGGTTATCATGGCATTACTATGGAAATGTCAGGCATATCTCAAGTCAGCAAAAAAGATAGTCCGTCAATACAGAATCCAGATCAAACACAATTTCAACGAAAGGTACGCGAGCGCGTCGCCGCGTTTTTTGACTGGGCTTTTTTAAAAGAGCTGTCTCCTAATCAGGAGAGCTATTTTGTGTCTGACGAAGATAACGAGTGGCGCGGATCGTTAGGGTTGATGGAGGACATTTTAAAAATGGATCTAAGCGACGTAACCGTACGTGAAAAGGATGAGATTGGACGAGCGATCTGTACAAAACTAAAGAACTTAGCCGAGCGAGCTCAAAACGAACATCTGGACACTCAAGTCGTGCAACGGTTTTTTGAAAAAGTAGGTTGGAAGTTTTTCTCCGACTTCCCTAGCCTTTTCGATCTCATGGCACTAGAAGACAGACTGCATTTCATGCGCGCGACCGAAGAGCTCGATCCGCTCAAGCCACTCTACCCACACGCCTATGCCTCCGTTGCCTACGACATGTCGTTTACGGTACATCCAGAACAGATAAAAGACCTGCTCAAACAAGAAGGCACGTCTAACGGTGATCGTCTCGGTCATTGGCACTATTTACGTATCGCCGCTTCAGCTGATGAGCCTTTTTCCGACAGAGCTCGTCAGTGCATGAGTACGGCCTTGGTGGAGTTAAAAGAGACGGAACTGTCCTATTTTGAGGCTTGT
>CAZDER010000110.1:0-2505 GCA_964504505.1 uncultured Gammaproteobacteria bacterium
AGTCGACATCGTAGTTAAGCGTACAGATCAAGCTTTGAAAACGTAAACACGACGGTATACGAGTACGCCCTGGAAGATGGCCATGATCGTAGATGGGACAAGTTAAGCGCGTCTCCCCTTTTTCTCCGCAGATCACCGTCACTGCATAGCCTGCATCCACAAAAGCCTGCACCCACAAACTCGCAAAAGCTAAGTCGTCGTGACGCTCATCAATGCGCGGCGTGATAAATAACAGCTTCATAGGCGAACAAGAATATCGGCGATGCGTTCGGCGGCGCGGCCATCCCACAGTGCTGGCACTCGACCTTGCTTGTGACCACTGGCGCGAAACGCATCAAAGGCCGCTAAAATCTTTTCGCTATCATGCCCAACAATCATGCTCGTGCCTTCCGAGACGGTTATCGGTCGCTCCGTCTCCTCGCGCAAGGTAAAACAGGGCACACCGAGTGCTGTTGTCTCCTCTTGCAAGCCACCTGAATCCGTAAAGACGCAGCGAGCTTCACGCACTAAATGCTGCATATCGGCATAACCTAATGGGTCTATGCAGATAACACCGCCCTCTTTCAAGAGCTCTGCTAACTCGAAGACACGTCGTGTACGCGGGTGGATAGGAAAAATAAATGGTAGAGAAGCATGAATCGTGGTCAACGCTGCCCACACCGCTCGTAGTTTTTCAGGTTGATCAATCAACTCTGGTCGATGGATAGTCACCACTCCGTAAGCTCCGTTTTGCAGGTTTAATCGAGCCAGAATAGTCGAAGCGTCTACGCTCGCTTGCATATGGTGCAGTGTATCAACCATCACATTCCCAACCTCAAAAACAGAGTCAGCCGAGATGCCCTCGTTCAGCAGATGCTTTTTCGCAGCTGGTTCAGTCGTAAATAGCCACGTGGCATAGCGATCCACAAACACACGATTGAGCTCTTCCGCCATCTGCCAGTTAAAACTCCGTAGCCCTGCTTCGACATGAATGACGGGTATGCCCACTTCGACAGCCGCCATCGTAGCTGCGACCGTTGAGGTAACATCGCCGACCACAAGCACGGCATCCCATGACTCACCACGCAAAATAGGCAGTATGCCTTGCACAATCGCCTGCGTTTGCGTGCGTCGATCCGACGAACCAACACCCAAAGCATAGGTCGGTGCTGGCAAACCCAGTTCCTGAAAAAAGATATCCGACAGCAGCGCGGCGTAGTGTTGACCCGTGTGCAAGAGTGGACACTCTATCCCACGAGCTACAAATGCTCGCACCAAAGGCGCGAGTTTCATAAAATTGGGACGTGCCCCGCCCACCAATAAGATGCGCTTCATACGGTCTTTGCTAACATACCACGCAGACGCAACAGTACCATCCGCTTAAGAAGTCGCAAATGCCGTTTCATCTCTTGGCGATATTCGAGCTTGCTTTCGCCATGGATGCGCTGTGTGAGGGCGGCTGGGACTTCGGCAATGCGCCGACCGTCACGCACCAAATAAAACAATATCTCGGCGTTGATATCAAAGCCCGTGGCTTGCAGTGGCAGCGAGAGAAGTTGCTCGCGTTTGTAGAGGCGAAAGATGGGCGTCACGGTGCTCAACTTCGCGCCTAACACAACGCGATAGACGAGGGAGGCGATATGCGACACAAACAAACGATAAGAAGGAATATCTTTGCCATAGCCCGCGAGCTTTGGGGAACCGCAAACTACATCGACATCACCCTGACTAAAGCGTTCAAGCAGAACACGGACGAGGGCTGGCGCAAAGGTAAGATCCGCATCCATCGTGATGAGAATATCCCCTTTCGCCTCTTTGATCGCTGTGCGCACCGCGACCCCAAGCCCACGATTACGATCGTGCTGTACCAAACGAACTTTTGCGCCCAATCCACGTGCGACCGCAGCCGTAGCATCCGTACTGCCATCATCTACAATCAAAATCTCATACAGTCCGCCAAGACCGTCAAACACAGGCATGACTTCCTTAGGAAAACGCTTGAGGTTTTCGGCTTCGTTGAAGGCCGGGAAGGCGAAGGTGATCATAAGCATTATCGAGTTTAGCCTAGCCTATTTACGAAGGCTTTTAAATGGTACATCTAACGAAGTTCTCTGCAGTGCAGTTTCAATGATTCGTTTTGCTCGCTCGAACCAGGTGTATTTTTCTGCCAGCGCATGTGAATGCTTGCTGCGCTCACGCGCATCTTCTGGATGATCCATCACGTGGATGAGCGTCGTTTGCAATGAAGACACTGATCCTGGTTCTACAAAGAACGCTTCTTTCTCCGTCACGATTTCTCGTATGCTTGGCAAATCGCTCGTCACGATCGGGAGTCCGCTCATTAAATATTCGAAGATCTTGAGCGGTGACATGAAGAAGGCGTAGTGCTGCGTGTAGGGAAACGGCGTGAGAACGGCGTCGCCTGCCGCGTAGAATCGCTTCAGACTTGTTTGTGGTTGATGTCCGAAGAGCTGAATCCCATCTTCTTGAAGCGGCGCGTATTTGAACAGCTCCTGCTTTGTTCCT
>CAZDER010000110.1:2515-2883 GCA_964504505.1 uncultured Gammaproteobacteria bacterium
TGTTCCTCCTACTGCCAATAAACGTATGCGACGCCCCTCTTTGCGGAGGGCACAAACGGCCGTGATACTCTCTTCAAGCCCCTTGGGAGCACCCATCGTGGTTAATTTTCCTACATACAAACAAAGCCACTCGTCGGGAGAAATATCGAGTACCTGACGCGCTTCCTCGCGCGTAGGCATATTCTCGAATAGTTTTGGATCAACGGCATCTGGCTCAACCAAGATGCGCTCTGCAGGCACGCCTAAAACCCGCAAACGCTTAGCACTCTCTTGCGTGAGCGTCACCACGAAATCGATCGTACGCAAAACAGAATGAGCTATCCATGACCCATACAAACTATGCGACTCCCAAACACGTCGCACGCCCA
>CAZDER010000111.1:0-2858 GCA_964504505.1 uncultured Gammaproteobacteria bacterium
TGACGATCCGGAAACTTCATATCTTGATCCGCCGTGACTTCGGTCAAAAACTCTGGGTTATACATCAGCTTATGTTGCGGATATTCCTCCTGCAACATAGCTGTCGTGCCCGGAATGATGGTTGATTTCAACACCACGATCTTGCCCGATTCAAGCGTGTTGATAGCATCACGCACAAACGAAAGATCGAAGCCACCCTCATCAAGATAGTAGGGCGTGGGCACGCAGATAAATATGATATCCGCCTTATTCACGTCTTCGACGGAACCATCGTTCTTGCCCTTGTCATAGGTGTACAGCGTCGCTCCCGATGACTCAAAATACATTTTGAGTGCACCGCCCACAAAACCAGTGCCCATAATCCCAACCGTGTAGCGAGGTGTTGTCATACAATTTTTTTAGGATAGGGAACGAGGGGTGGGGTGTCAAACAATTTTTTGCTCCCCTCCTCTGGCGACTGACCATTCTTCTATGTCGTCGTAGGGGTGGGTTTCAAACCCACCCCAGCCCGAGGGAGGGCAGGTTTCAAACCTGCCCCTACATCTGCACAGGCAGAGGGGAACCCGATTATCCTCGCTTGTACGTCCCCCCACTCGTCGCCTCCATCTCCTCCCAAGCGTGAGCCACCAGTCCGATGGTTCGCGCCACTAGAAAAAGAGCATCAGCCATGCGTGTTGGAAAACCAAGATCAAGCATAAGAGCTCCAATCGCCCCGTCTATATTGAGCGGTAGTGGAGTTCTTTTTCGTTCTGTCAACAAACGTGAGACTTCAAGCGCGAAATCGAGATGAGGATGAAACGTGAGATGCTGCCCAGCAAGACTCGCAAGAGTGGTCGTGCGCGGATCTACCTTATATTCAGGGTGGCCGACGCCAGCTAGTCGCGCTTTGCTTGCCAGCACCTCTTCGACAATTTCTTGAGGAGTGCGTCCTGCCTTTATCGCTTCTTCCATCCACACGGCTGCTACCGTTGCGGCATTTCCATGTCGTGAGCCTAATGTCAACAATCCAGCAGCGACTGCATCTGCGACAGGTTTTCCACAGCTTGCGATGCGACGCGTAACATGAGCACTCGGTGGCTCGATTCCATGATCAACACAGGCAACAAGGCAAGCATTGATAAGGAGCTTTTCCGTCACCGTTGGCAATCGTTCGATCCATGTCAAACACAAAACCGACATGATATCTTGTTCGCGCATGAGCTGTGAGACAGGGATGTCACGGAGGCGATATTCGCTGTCTTTAATCGCACCAAAGGAGGGGGAAGGAGAGTCGGACATAGGTTTGTGAAAAATAAGATCCTGTTGTCGAAATGGCTGCGGGGAGTAACGCCCCCTGCCATCGTTGCACTCGGCGTCCCCCTCTTACTCTAAGAGGGGGCGTGGGGAAGGGATCGGAGCGAGTGTCCTCCTCTTAGAGTAAGAGGAGGTGCCCGGAGGACGGAGGAGTTACTCCCCTTGGGGTTTTGCTATATACTCGCAAGCCTCGAACATCTCTCGCAACGATCCTGTGCACACATATCCCTTCGCGCGAATCGCTTCGCGCATCTCGGGCACAGACCGATCATCTTCGCCTAGCACTGTTCCGGTGTGTCCGTAGGGCATGCCACGAGGGAGTGTGTCCAAAATATCGCCAGGCAATAGGATAGCAAGCGGTTTACGAACTACAAACTCTCCCTTAGCTAGTGCCGTCAAGACAGGATGACCAGGCTCAGCAAACATAGCGATGGCAGACACATCCTGTGATTGCTCGGCGTGAGTGAGCACATCGCGAAGAGACGTGCCAATGACGCGATCACCGCCGACCGCAAAAGCATATCGGATGCCGATACCTCGACGCGCAAGACCCATCAACAGCTCGTTCGTCATACCACCAGAGTTGGATACGACCGCGAGTGATCCTTCTTTTAAGACCCGAAACGGTTCTTCGCCGCCGATGTGACCGACACGAAACTTGGGAAATTGGAGATAACCGACGGAACTCGGACCCAAGATTTGCGCTCCGACTGCCTGTGCTTTTCGTCGCATGGTGAGTACGTCGTGAACGGGAATGTTCTCGGTCAGAATTTGAATGAACTTGAGTCCGGCGGAGAGCGCATCTTCTACCGCACCAAGTACGCGCAACGGTGGAACAACGATACTCGTGACTTGAATATTTGGAAACGCCAACTTTGCTTCGCCGACGCTGTTGAAGATGGGCTTGTCCTCGACACTCTGACCACCTTTGCCTGGTGTGACACCAGCAACAACCCGAACACCGCTACCAATCAACCACTTAGCCATGCGCATCCCCTCTTTACCCGTCATACCTTGGATCAAGACCTCCGTGTCTGATGAAAATCGTTGCCACATAGGTTAGGCTGGTAGAGGAATAGGCTGGCAGGTAGTAGTCGCTGCCACCGTTTGAGCAGATGTTTCGAGATCAATATTCGCACGATGAAACGTAAGCGAAACACCTCGTTCTTTTGCCCAAGTTAGTGCTTCGGTTTGAGCCGTGTCTGCGTTGGGTCCATCACGACGAATCACGACAGGAATGCGCATATTCGCATCGTCCATCGCGCCTAGCACTGCCATCACCGTTGCCTGAATATCGGTGAAATTTGCGAATGATCCAGCGATCCACAGAGCTTTGAGCCCTGGTTTTGAGAGCACAATCGCCGCGGCTTTGCGCAAACTTTCTGGATCAGGATTGCCGCTGGATTCAAGATAGTTACTCGGTTTGACGCCAACGCGCATAAGCGCATCCATCGCAAGCAAACTCGCCCCACCACCAGACAAGATCACCGCCACCTCGCCATCAAGCTCGACGTAACGACCTATCGTGCCACGATGACCAGCTGAGTCGAGAAGCGTATTAAAAG
>CAZDER010000112.1:0-2855 GCA_964504505.1 uncultured Gammaproteobacteria bacterium
TCGCTTGCGGCGCGCAAGACCTGAAGTCTGAGTCGGCCCGCTTTCTTCTTCACGGCTCCGTTCTTTGTCGTGAAGATGACGGTTTCCACCACGCCGCCAATCAGCGTTTTGTTCTTGCCCTCTCTCACCCCGCGTCCTTTCTTGCCTTTTGCCGGTCCACCCACATGCGTTTCATCAGCTTCGATAAGACCAGAAAGAGGGCGGCGGTCGGCATTGACCATTCCCTGTCTGAGTCGATGAAGCAGGAACCACGCGGTGTCATTTTTAGCGATCCCAAGTTGTCTCTGCAGTTGAACCGCACTGATCCCAGGCGTGTGTGTGGCGACAAGATAGGCCCCCAAAACCACAGGTGAATGGGAAGATGCGTTCGATGAAGGAGCGTGCCCGCCAGTGGAGAAACTTGCTTGTGACATTTGGCACACTCAAATCGTCGGTGTGTTCCCAACCACCAACCACCGCGATGATGACAGGTTGGACACACGAAACCCTCAGGCCAACGGGTCTGGATCAGGTATTGTAGGCAGACATCATCATTATGAAATTGAGCGGCGAACTCCAAGATAGTCTTGGGATAATCCGGCTTGGGCATCTTGGCAACCTAGACGATTGCCTGAACCTGAGTCAAATGGGGAAGCATTTTAAGCCATTACCAGGAAGGTAACTGTCTTGGTTTGTCTCTGCGAAAACGGTAGACTGTGCCAGTTTCATAACTCTTTGAAAACTCATAATTCTCTACACGCTGAGTGGAATAATGCCTCCTTTGCAAACAAGACAGCGCGTCTCCCGTTTGGCGATCGTTTTTGTTGGTCCTTCACTTTCCCATAATTGTGCCCGTAATATACTTAAGGCAGAATATCGACCACCGATTCGCCGCGGCGATCTCGAGGACATTCCCTCTGGGTCCGTTGTTGCGATCATAGATGGAGTATTTGACCAAAACCTCTCAGTGAGCCCTAGCGAGATTCGAAATGCACTAGAACGCCATGTCCGCATCTATGGTGCGTCAAGTATGGGCGCTCTGCGAGCCGTTGAGGTGCCGGGAGTTAATGGAGTGGGCCGGATCTACGAAATGTTTCGAAATGGAGCAATAGACAGCGACGATGAGGTGGCCATCGTGTTCGATCCACAAACAATGCGCCCGCTTTGTGAACCACTGGTCAACGTTCGTCACGCTGTTGAACGGCTCGCCATACCCGGTACAATTTCACGCGAACTAGCCTTCGCCATTGTGGGTGCGGCTCGAACGCTACCATATTTCGAGCGTACATACCCTCGGATTCTCAAGGCTGCCGGGTTGAGTGATCACAAAGAGGCCTCACATCTCGCCAGCATGTTAGCCTCACACGACCTGAAGCGAGAAGATGCGGTCACTTTATTGGAACTACTCCGCGAGGTTAAAATTAGTCATTCACCAGCGTGCGCCTCACCTGAGACTCGGAAGTCAGCACGCATCGAGCCGGCTCTTCAGTCGAAAGAGAAGAGACCCATCCACTGCTGGGAGTTCGGACCACCCTTAGCCTTCCGCGAGTTGATAGAATTCCTAGCCCTAACTGGAACCTTGTCGAAGTATGCCGTCAAAGCTTATACGCGAATTGATCTTGGAGAACCGATTCCGGCGGAAATGTCTAACGGACCATCGTCTGAAATACTGCGCGTCCGATTGCTTGCCAAGACGGCGCGTGCGTGGCAGTGGGCAACCGAGGAGGAGGTTGATACGAGTCTTCGTGACCTTGGCTTTGAGCATGCACTTCTCGAAAAGGCATTGGCACGACAGGTAGAGGTGCTACAGCGTGTGATGGCTTCAACCCGAGCCCAGTCCGATCGCTTTCTCGAAGCACTTCGCGACGAGTTATTTCTGGACGATCTGGCTTTGAAGCGCGAGACCGCAAGAGCACTAAGCTTGAACTGGCTTGCCAAACGTGGCAAGCGTCTCATAAAAAAAGGACTGAGTGCGACCGAGCAAAATATAGCGAAGGACATACTCTGCCGAATGCTTGACCTTCGGAACGTTCGCACGGCAGTCGCCGAACTCGGCTGGTGGGGTCTCTCTCCTGAAACGCTTCAACAATTCATCGAACGCCTGGCGTTTGCAAGGCGGCTTGTGCAACATGCGCAATCAGTGATTCCGGTCTCGCGTCGGCGAATTCACCCGTGGCTACAATCAAGCCCCAAAGCAGGTGGCAGCAAGCGATTTTGTACCACTCCTTCACATGCTTACTCGGTGCTGAAACGTATAAAACCCGTGGTGGGAATTACGCGCGTAGCCATCATCACGCGGCTAAGAACAATAGGCATCCCGAATGCACAGGCGTTTCGGCCAGATGGCGAGTGGTCTAGTACCGTTGGTAGCGGCAAAAGCGAATCTACTGCCGGCGCCAAGGTTGGTGCCATGATGGAGGAGATCGAAAAATGGGCACAAGAGCAGTTCGCGCGCCAAGAGCGCGACGTTACTAAACAAATGGCAAGCTTTGAAACCCTCCGGCGCCGCAGCCAGCGTGTCATCGATCCTTCCACACTCGATCTGCCATATGACAGTTGTTATACACCAGATCTTGAGATGGGATGGCATGCTTGTATCGACTTGATGAGCGGCAGTGAGTTTATGATACCCACGAGCGCCATCACACATAGGCGCGTCTCCAACGACATTTATTATTCGTCGCAAGGTGGTCGCAAGACCATAACCACAAACGGGCTGGCCTCGGGAATGACGATAGCTGAAGCGCTCACACACGCACTATGTGAATATATTGAGCGACACGCACTCGTCGTTGATACAGTAGGCGGTTGTAATCCCGGCGGTCCGACCACAATTCAACGCCCATTTATAGATCTTGAGACTGTTCCTCGCTCAA
>CAZDER010000113.1:0-537 GCA_964504505.1 uncultured Gammaproteobacteria bacterium
TTTTTAGTTGTCTTGAAATATATCAATAAACATGTTAAAGTATTATTAGATGATTTGGGAATAATCCCTTTTCTGTACATTTATAGATTGGAGGTGTGCCGATGGGCACCCCTATAGCTGAAAACCAAGATCCGGTTCGGATCCTTGTTGACGCTGACCCTGAAGGTCAGGTGCAGTCAGTTGTGCCAATTAGTTGGTGCATCTCCGAAGAGATCGCCGATCAGATCACGAACAAGAAGATCGTTGATCCGCATCTTTTGATCGTTATTTCCAATGACGGTCGAGAGCTTGAACGTCGTCTGGTGCCGCTGATGGCATTGATGGACTACGTGCAGTTTCGAAACTCTGGCACAAACACCATCCATGCGATGGTGGTGTGGAAGAGGAACGGGAAGTCCATCAAGGAGCAGATCGAGGATCGCTACGACAATGGCGGCTACAGGATGACACTTCTGGCGCACCGTCAACTCAATGTCGAGCGTTTGGAGTCGGAGCTTAACGCGCTTTCTGACTCCAAGGTCACAAGAACTCCTGGCA
>CAZDER010000113.1:547-2836 GCA_964504505.1 uncultured Gammaproteobacteria bacterium
AAAAGCCTGGAGTGGAGTCAGCAGAAGAGATCGGACAGCCTCGCAGCTCTCAGAGAAGAACTGCGAGAGGCGTACGGCTCTGATGAGCGAGTCCTCACCATTCGAAGCGATTTCGATGACATCAACAGCCTCGAAATCCCGACGTGGGTTGAGGTTGAGGTGCCAGAAGAGATGTTCGCTGCTGAGCCACCCGCATGGATGCGGTGGCTGGGCGAGTTCTTCAGTTTTTGGCCAAAACCAAAGGCTGTCGACCAGTGCGATCTTCGACGCCGAGCAATGTTGTCAGCATGCTTGCTGCCGCTTTGGGCGATCATGCAAGCCGGTAAGGCCGTGTTTTTTACGGTATTCTGGTTCATTGCTTTGCTGAACATTGGGTTGATGCTTTTCCTCGGCAAGAGGAACATCGACTTTGATGTTCTGAGGTCATCCCCGGCTCCGTCTGACATCAAGAGGGTCTGGAAAGGCACTAAGCCCTCGGTCTGGTGGTACAAGCGAGACAAGGATTACTGGTGCGGCTTTAACAAGCGCCGGTCACCGCTCGTAGCAATTAACCCACCGGTAATCGCTGGACTGTCAGCGGTTGGCGGCGTTCTGCTTTTTCTCGGTGTATACCGAGGTTTGACGGAGATCGCCGTGAACATTGCTGCCGTTCTGCTCGTGGTAGTTCTGGCAATTTGGATTAACTCAATGATCGCTGAGAAGTGGTCGAGTTCCCGAGCTGCCAAGGCGCAAGCCAAGGAAAGAGCTAAGAACGAGGAGCGCCGGATGCGTAAGCAGCAGCAAGCGCGAGCCACGAAAGCAAGGCTCGCAGAAGAGCTCAGTTGGCTCACCTGCCCGGATGCAACAAAGCAGTACCTTGTTGGCCTAGAGGCTTTGCCGAAAGGCCGACGTACTGTGCGTCTCCGCTTTCAGGCAACGAAAGCAAAGGTATGCAGGCCGTTCGCCGGCTAACCAATCCATAAAAATGGGCTCGATCGCTAACGCGGTCGGGCCCTATATACTTTATAGGTCCATAAGGGCTTTTTTATTTACTCAAATTTTGTGGCTGATGTGTTCTAAATCGCCGCTGATGAATTCATAGACTTGCTTGTCTGTGAGGTCTAGTACCTGAGGTAAATTGTCAGATTCTGCTTTGTTAAAACCGCTCAAAACGAAATTGATATCATTTTCGCGTCTGTCTTCTTGGTCGATGCCGACGCGCACACGTGCGTAGTCTTCGCCTAGGTGGGTGTTTAGGCTTTTGACACCGTTGTTACCAGCGTCGCTACCACCTACTCGGCTGCGAACAGTACCAAATGGCAAGGCCAGTTCATCGTGGATGATCAAAATGTCGCTGTTATCTATTTTATAAAAATCTTTGACTGATCGTACGCCTATACCGCTGTCGTTGTAGTATGTCGATGGTTTGTAAAAAATTACCTTTTCACCATCGGTGTCTTTCTCTGATATTAGGCCATGGAATTTGGACTTTTCTTGCCACTGCCCCGCTAGCCGATCAACGGCCATAAACCCGGTATTGTGCCGGGTGCCTTCGTATTTCTTTTCTGGGTTACCCAGGCCGATGATTAATTTCATTTTTCTTTCTTTTCCTCTTGGCGGAAGCTAAATTTTATCGGGGTGCCGATATAGTCGAATTCTTCGCGGACTTTCTTTTCTAGGTAGCGTTTGTAACTCCAGTGTAGAAGTTTTAGGTTGCTACCGTGCACAACAAACCATGGTGGGTTTGTGTCGGTTTGTACCATATAGCGGAGCTTCGGATAAGTGTTCTTTAACCCTGCTGGCGGATGCATACTTACAGCTTTTGATAGCACTTTGTTTAGCTTGGCGGTTTGGTATTCGACTTTGCGACGAGCGTCAATATCGACTACCAAATCAAAGATTTTAGTCACGTTTTGACCAGTTACGGAACTCGTGAATATCAGCGGTGCCCATGGGGTAAATTTGAAATAATATGCAATTTTAGGCGCCAAGGCATCGCGAGTATAGGCATCTTTGCCCTCGACACTATCCCATTTGCTGACAACGATTATCATGCCCTTGCCTGCTTCGTCTATCAGGCCGGCTAGGCGTTGATCTAGCTGGGTATTTAGCTCGTTGACGTCCATTAGTAGTAAACATACATCTGATTCTTCGATAGCCTGTAGGGTACGCAGTACGCTGAATTTTTCGATGCCAACCTCTTGTTTGCCCTGACGACGAATACCGGCGGTGTCGAGTAATTCAACATCGCGCTTTTTATATTTAACAGATACGCGGTTAACGTCGCGAGTTGTTCCGGCAACATTAGCG
>CAZDER010000114.1:0-2802 GCA_964504505.1 uncultured Gammaproteobacteria bacterium
TGTTGAGGTAGCCCGTGTCACACGTGTGACTAAAGGTGGCAAACGCATGCGCTTTCGTGCGCTGACAGTGATTGGTAATCGAAAAGGTCGGGTTGGATTCGGCTTGGCTAAAGGTGTGGATGTGGCACTGGCAACGGGTAAAGCTACAGCCCAAGCGCGTAAGGCTCTGCTCACGGTGCCCATGATCTACGAAACTATTCCGCATCCTGTCGAAGCTAAATTTGCCGCCGCTCGTGTGCTCCTCAAGCCCGCGCCAAAAGGTACAGGAGTCAAGGCTGGTGGAGCGGTGCGCATCGTGCTCGAGTTAGCGGGCGTGCCCAATGTAGTCTCTAAGATTCTCGGTTCTTCTAGCAAGATCAACAACGTTAAAGCGACATTCGCGGCACTCAAAAAACTGCGTCTGCCTCTCAAATTGAAGGTGGAGGAGGACACAGCCGCAGTCGTCGAAAACGCGGTTCCTAAACTGTAACCTATGGCTATCACTCTTCATAACATCGCCGCGAAAGCTGGTGCGCGCACCCACTCTCGACGTCTTGGCCGTGGTCCTGGCAGTGGTCGCGGCAAGACCGCCGGCAAAGGCACCAAGGGTCAACGCTCGCGCACGGGCGGCAAAACGGCTCTCAAGCTGAAAGGCATGAAGCAGATGCTTTTAAGTTTTCCTAAGAATCGCGGTTTTCAAAGCCGTTTCGCTAAAGACGTGGCTATTCGTGTCAGTCGTTTGTCGATCTTGCCAGCCGGAACGGTCGTGACTATCCAAACCTTGCAAGCAGCTAGTCTTATGCGCCGCGGCGACCGTTCGGCTAAACTTGTCGCCGGGGGTGATCTCAAGGTTAAGTTGACAATCAGCAAAGATGTGGCGGTTTCAGCTGGAGCCAAAATCGCTATCGAACGTGCTCACGGTACACTTAGCGTCTAAAATATATGTGGGATAAATTATTGCAAGCCTGGCGCGTCAAAGAGGTCCGCAATGGCCTGTTTTTCGTGCTCATCATGATGGTGATTTTCCGCGTGGCCGCCAATATCCCTCTGCCCGGCATTGACCTCTTGGCTTTACAGCGTTTTTTTGAGGCTAATCAGCTGCTAGGTTTGCTTAATCTCTTTTCTGGCGGAACCATTCGCAATTTCAGCGTCGTAGCTTTGGGAGTAGCACCATACATCACAGCTTCGATCATTTTCCAGTTGCTTGCCATGATCATCCCACGTTTGGAGGAGATCCAAAAAGATGGGGAAGCGGGTCAACGCCGCATCAATCAATGGACGCGTTTGCTCACAGTACCACTCGCCATTATCCAAGCTTTCAGCTTGATCGGTCTCATGCAGCAGTCCCAGTTTCAGATCATGCGCGATGCCAGTCCGTTTTATCTAGTCGCAATTATCTGCACGCTCACGGCGGGTACGCTTTTTCTGATGTGGATCGGTGAGCTTATCTCTGAAAAGAAAGTCGGTAACGGTATGTCGCTTTTGATTGCGGCTGGCATTTTGGCCGAGTTGCCTTCGTCAACTTCGCAATTTTTGACTGCCTTTGATCAGGCGCAGATGCTGACTTTAGCGTTATATGCCGCGATTGGGATAGTGACAGTACTAGGCGTGGTGTTTGTGACCGAGGGTCAACGCAACATTCCAGTCCAATATGCCCGTCAAACGCGCGGACAAGGTGTGGCTTTGGGCGGGGTAGCCTCGTCGTTACCGTTGCGGGTTAATATGGTCGGCGTTATTCCGATCATCTTTGCCGTCTCGATGTTGCTGTTTCCGACGTTGGTCGCCCAGTTCGTGAGTCGCGCGCGCAGTGAGTGGCTCGCAACTGCAGCCCGCTGGATCATGACGACCCTGCAAAATCAAACCATCTACGGCGTATTGTATTTCTTTTTAGTGGTTGGTTTTACCTACTTCTATACGGCAGTCGTCTTCCATCCAGATCGCATCGCGGAAAACCTACAAAAACAAGGCGGTTTCGTGCCGGGCATCCGTCCTGGCCGCCCCACGTCAGAATATCTCGATTACATTATCAACCGCATCACGCTTGGTGGTGCCGTGTTTTTGGGGGCGATTGCGGTTATGCCAATCATCGCGCAAAGCCTAACTAGTGCGACGCAGTTAGCCTTAGGTGGAACCTCGCTCTTGATCGTAGTTTCGGTCGTGATCGAATGTGTCAAACAGATCGAAGCTCAAGCCACCATGCATGAGTACGATGCGTTCTAAAGGTGCTATGCAGAACGTCTATGCCTGAAGATGTGCCTCGGATGATTGTGTGCGCGGAAGTAGCAAGTATTGGATGCCTATCTTTGATTGCGACGTATGTGATGCGTGGGAGGTCAGAAACGCAGATGGCAGATACGTTGCTTTTAGCGACGCTGCTGCTTATTCTGGCGTGTGTTGGTTTTATCATGAAACTTATCCGTCGTTGGTCGACGCGTTTGTTGTGGGAGTGGATTTTTGCGGGAGCGACTTTGCTGGGAGGATGGATTTTGCCGCGCATCCTTATTCCTGGTTTGGGAGGATCAGTCGTGACTATGTTTGTGTTGTTTGCCCCGCTTGTGAGTCAATCTTTCTGGTTATATGTGGTCGTAGGTATCATTGGAGCCTCTGGTGCCGCCATGCTTCTTGCTGCGTACATTCCAGGTTTGTCGCTATGGGTGCTGTGGACAGGCATGGCTGTGTATGACCGCGTTGCAACTCATATGTTTGATAGCACACGAGCTGAACTGCAAGCATTGGGCGAGCGTCGTCGAATGATTACAAGTATTCCTACCTTATACCATCCCCAACCAACGCCAACATAAACATCAGCGCATGTGATATCAT
>CAZDER010000115.1:0-2793 GCA_964504505.1 uncultured Gammaproteobacteria bacterium
AAATAACATCCTCTTTATCGTCGTGAGGATGGAGTAGTTGAGCTCGACGGACGGGGAGACGCATACGATGCATCCTAATCGTCAAAAGGATGGGTTGCAAGAAGCCAGATTTTCTGGTGTACTTTGGGCTCTTTTATGGCTACCGATCATGGCAACGTCATCATCCGTTTTGATAAAATCTCTTTTTATCACGACGAAGATCACCCGATTTTAGACGAGGTTGATTTTTCTGTGCGGGAAAACGCTAAGGTGACGCTGATGGGACAAAACGGTGCGGGCAAGAGCACGATTTTTAAGCTCATGCTGGGCGAGTACAAACCTAACGCGGGCGCGGTGCATATCACTAAAGGAGCCACGGTCGGGATCGGTTTGCAGGTTATGGCTCGCGAACGTATGGAAGAAAAGGTGCGCGAGTATTTTGCGCGGGCGTTTGCCGAGAAAAAGTATGACCTTGATGGTCGTATCAGAAGCGTACTCGAAACCGTCAATCTGGTTGCGCCACTAGACAAACAGATCAAGGAGTTTTCTGGCGGTCAGCAAGCTCGTTTATTACTGGCATACGCGCTTATTCAAGAACCAGATATTTTATTATTGGATGAACCGACTAATAATCTCGATCAAGAGGGGATAGACCATCTGACGACTTTTTTGGTGATGTATCCAAAAACCGTCGTGGTCATTTCGCATGATGCCAACTTTTTGAACGCCTTTACGGAAGGTGTGCTGCATCTTGACATCTACACGCACAAGATGGAGCAGTACGTCGGCAACTATTCTGACGTGGTCGAGGAGATTGCGGCGCGGCTAGAACGCGAACGGATGCAAAATGCGCGCGCCTTAAAAGAGATTCAAGATCGCAAAGACAAGATTAACTTTTTTGCCAATAAAGGTGGCAAGATGCGTAAGCTGGCTAGCAAACTCCGCGGTCAAGTCGAGGAAGCCGAAGATGAAATGGTGGATGTACGCCGTGAAGATAAAACCATTCGCGACTTCATGATTATGGCACAGGAGTATGCCGAACCTATCGTGACCATGACAACGGTGAGTTTATTAAAAAACCACCAACAGTTACACGTGCCAGTTGATATCGTGTTACGCAAACGCCGTCGTTTATTGATCGCTGGTCCAAACGGCGTAGGTAAAAGCACGTTGCTCAAAGCACTAGCACTCGGAGAGGATGCTGGCATGAAGATCGGTGAAGGCGTCAAAGTAGGTTACTATCGTCAAGATTTTTCTGGGTTAAACTTTGATGACACCGCCTATGCGGCACTCGAGTCGGTCATGGCTATCCCCTCGAACGAGCACTTGCGAGCGGTTGCTTCCGAGTTTTTGCTCACCTCACCTTTGCTCAAAAATAAAGTCGGTTCGTTATCCGAAGGGCAAAAGGGTTTGTTGTGTTTTGCACAGTTTGTCTTGCAAGAGCCAGCCTTGTTAATTTTGGATGAACCGACCAATCACATCAATTTTCGTCACTTGCCAGTTATCGCGCGTGCCATGGAGGCTTATCAAGGTGCCATGATTTTTGTTAGTCATTCGCCAGATTTTATTGAACAAGTTCACGTTGATCAAGTCTTGGATTTGGGAGCACTGTAGGCGGTCGCATTGGTTCCAGCTAATTTGCCAGTAGTCCACGCAGCTTGCAGGTTAAAGCCTCCAGTATATCCATCAACATCCAAGATTTCTCCCGCAAAGAAGAGTCCTGGACAGATTTTTGACTCCAGTGTAGTCGGATCAACCTCTTTTAGATTTACACCACCAGCCGTCACGAATTCATCACCAGCACCGCGTCCGATGATGTGCAAAGGTATGGCTTTCAACCAAGTTATGAGCTGTGTCACGGTGTGTTTGTTTAGCTCGGCAGCGTGTTTGTCGAGAGGTAAAGCCAGTTGCTCGCACACGACTTCGGCTAAAGATTTTGGAACAAGTTGCGCGAGTACGTTTAGTGTACTCTTTTTTGGATGATTGGTGATGAGTTCCGCAATCGTGAGACGTAGAGCGTCCGACGTTTGTTCTGGAAAAATGTCCAGAACGAGTTCGAGGGGTTGTTGTTTATCATACGTTTCAAAAGCAACTTGTGAAGATACGGCAAACACGGCAGGGCCGCTCACGCCTTTATGCGTAAACAGAAATGGTCCAGTATGTGAAAAGCCCTTGCCTCGTTTGGCTGTAATCGTCGCTTGCGAAAAAGACAGTCCAGATATCTCCGCAGGCCAAGTCTCTTTGGTGAAGAACGCATTCAAGCTCGGAGCAAGGTCGGTCAAGGTATGCCCAAGGGAAGTCGCGAACGCATAACCATCGCCCGTTGAACCAGTCTCACGATAGGCTTGTCCACCAGTTGTGATGACGAGCGCGTCGACCAGCAGGGGAGCCTCCCGATCCTTGATGGTCAGCGCAAACACATCGCCTTGTTTTTCCACCCCCGTCACACGCGCCTTCAGAAGAACCTCAATGCGTGCATCATCAAACAGCGTTTCAAACACGCGCACGATATCCTTCCCGTTATTCGACTGCGGAAACACGCGCAGATCAGCTTCTGTTTTGAGCGGTACGCCATGATTTTCGAACCAAGCGTAAACGGCTTCAGGAGGGAAGTTGTACATCGCAGATGATAGAAACTTGCCTCCACGAGGATAGCTGGTCAGCACGGTCCGCACATCGTGAATCCCTATCGTGACATTACAACGTCCACCGCCGGAGATAATCACTTTCTTGCCAAGTCCTTCATTCTTCTCAAGCAAAATAACCTGCGCCGAAGGGTGTAGTTCGAGAATCGTAGCCGCCGTCATGAGCCCC
>CAZDER010000116.1:0-2735 GCA_964504505.1 uncultured Gammaproteobacteria bacterium
ATGGCAGGCGATGGTGTCAACGATGCGCCAGCACTGGCGCAAGCAGACGTGGGGATTGCGATGGGAACAGGCAGCGATGTCGCCATCGAAACCGCTGGTATCACCTTACTTCATGGAGATATCTCGAAGCTGGTCAAAGCCATTCGTCTGTCTAAGATCACGATGACAGGCATCAAACAAAATCTTTTTTGGGCGTTCATCTACAACATCGTAGGCATTCCGCTCGCGGGCGGATTATTCTATCCATTCTTTGGTTGGCTCTTGAGTCCCGTGTTTGCAGGTCTTGCGATGGCGTTCTCGAGTGTCTCCGTCGTTAGCAACTCCCTTCGTCTAAAAGCAAAAAAGCTCTAATGCTCTATGACGACAACCTATATGTTTCATGTACATGGGATGCATTGTCATGCCTGTGTGATCCTCACAGAGACAGGGTTAAAAGAAGCAAAAGGCGTGGTCAGCGCAAAAACGTCTCTCAAAAAACATGAGGTGGAAGTGACTGGGGAATTTGGAGACAAGACGCAAGAACAAATAGCCAGCGAACTCACAGAAGTGCTGAAGCCACACGGCTATTCGCTTTCTCTCGAAAAACAAAACAAAACGGTGAACTGGTCTGAATTTACGACGGCAATACCGATCGCGCTGGTTTTTATCGTGAGCTTCTTGCTCCTGCAAAAATTAGGGATTGTCAATCTAGTGAATACGTCGCAGGCGGGCTATGGCACGGCGTTTATAGTCGGTCTCATCGCTTCCGTTTCAACCTGCATGGCCGTGGTCGGAGGCGTTGTCCTATCGCTCGCAGCAAGCTTTGCGAAGGCAGGAGACAAAGTGCGTCCGCAAGCTATGTTTCACGTCGGACGGCTGGTTTCTTTTTTCTTTTTAGGAGGCGTCATCGGACTGCTTGGATCGGTCTTTCAATTCGGTCAAACGGGAGGGCTGGTGCTTGGACTCATGGTCGCGCTCGTATTGCTGGTGCTTGGGATCAATCTGCTCGACATCTTTCCGTGGGCAAAAAAGCTTCAATTCACTCTGCCAGCCGGTCTTGGCAGACGTGCACATAATTTGAAAGAGGTGAACCATACGCTTACGCCACTGCTGGTAGGGATAGCCACGTTTTTTCTGCCGTGCGGATTTACGCAATCAATGCAAATTTATACACTTTCAACCGGCAACTTTTGGCAAGGCGGTTTGACGATGCTGGTGTTTGCACTGGGAACATTGCCGATGTTGGCACTCTTGAGTTTTAGTTCACTTGGTATCCATAAAAAAACTCAATCTGGAGTGTTCTTCAAAACAGCTGGGTTGATAGTCATATTCTTTGGCATCTTTAATCTAATCAACACGCTAGCCGCAGCTGGTATTATCAATCTGGTGTTTAATTTTTAATCAGGCTTTGTCAGGTCTATGGATAAGATTATGATAGGATCAATCATTGTGACGGTACTCGCTATCAGCGGCATCGTCTGGCTTCTTCGAGGCAATGAGACTGGAACAACCGTCGCTAAGTTACAAACCAATGTAACTATCGTAGACGGCAAACAAGTGATCCAGATACGCGCCAAGGGTGGTTACGCACCCAGAAACACCATTGCCAAAGCTAACATACCCACGATCATCAACGTCGTCACCAATGGAACATATGATTGTTCTGCGGCTTTGAATGTTCCGAAAGTGAGGTTCCGCCAATCGCTGCCTGCCTCGGGCGCAACGCCGATCGAGCTTCCTCCTCAACAACCAGGGGCAACGGTAAGAGGAGTGTGCGCCATGGGTATGTATGCTTTTACGGTGAATTTTGAGTAGGAATTGGGGCGGTATAGACGAAGAGAGCACGCACGTTCAGCGTGCAAACCATCTATCGTATGACTATGGAATGCTAGTCGTGCGAGGTCAGCAACCAAACGAACTTGCCGTGATGCCAGGCTCACCGGCAGACAAGGCGGGAATACAGGAAAATGGCATTCTTCTAGAAGTGGATGGGAAACAGTTGAACGAGAAAAATCTTATTTCTGATGTCGTTGAAGCTCACAAGATTGGCGATGTGTTGGTGATCAAGATGCTGAGCAAAGGCGAGGAAAAGATCGTATGCGTGAAGTTGGAAAAGAAATAAGAATCATCTGAACGGATGCTTGATCTCAGAATTGTCGAGCAATCGTTCGTGGAAATGTTTCATGTCTTCTTCAAAATCCTGCGTTCGTTCTCGATAGGGGAGTCCGTATCTAGTCGTTTCATGTTGTATGTGCATACTAAACGCCGCCACAAACTCCGCAATTTGCTTTATAACATCCGGGTCGCTGTTTCTCGTCCAGTTGTCAGGGCTTGAATTTTGCATGATCCCTTCTGTAACGCGATCGACATCAACAAGCCCGATGAACAGTGCGTGAACGTTTGCCGATCCGTATTTCGTCAACAAGCCGTGGACGTATTCGGGTAGAAGATGAATGCCCTCCATGACAAGAGATGCGTCGTGTGTGACCGCTTCAGACAGTATGCGATCCATTTCCGGTTCAAGAGATTTTGCGGAAATAATTTGAAGTTCTATGCGTTCTTCGGGCGTGAGGACATTCTCCGATGCCGTTCCTGAAAAACGAGGCAGGGGGAACCTCGTTTTCTTTTCTTCCCGAGGGAGGGTTTTTAGGTACTTCTTACAAATTTCATCTGTTGAAACGAACGAGGCATGTTGTGTTTCTGCTATAGCCCGCGCAAAACAAAACCTTACATTTTATACTCAAATATTCTGCTCT
>CAZDER010000117.1:0-2644 GCA_964504505.1 uncultured Gammaproteobacteria bacterium
GGATGAGCAAGATCGTCGCGAACTCTGGCGCAAAACCATCGAAACCTCCATCGTGCCAGGCACAGGCATTATGACGATCAGCGCGTTTCATGCCGATGCCGCGCAAGCGCGTTTGATGGTGGATGGCGTAGCCCGTGAAATGGCAACCCAAACACCCAACTATTTTGGCTACAATATGCGTGTGCAAATTATCGATGCGCCTCTCGACTCACGTTGGTTTGTACGACCACAATTTGGAACCAATGCCGTGATTGGTTGTGTGATCGGATTATTATTGGGCAGCGTTCTCATACTCAAGCGCAACCTGCGCGGTTTGGGAGAATAGTCACTTGAGGCACTGCGTGCTTTTGATGCGTTGAGCAAGAAATAGCGGGGTATAGCGTTAGAGGGGTTTGTGCAGAAACAACCTCACCAACCGTAACTCTTCAAAAGAGAAGCTCTCCCCAAGCCGCGCCCGCACAGGTGTAAGGGTAAACCCACCGCTGGCTCGAAACGCCTTCTCGATAACATCAAACCTCGGTCCACTCGGTTTCAGATAGGTGATGTCGATAGGTTCGATCGACAGAATCTTCTCAAGATGGGTGAGGATGGTTGTCTCCGTTAAGCCACGTTGTTCGGCGATTTGTTTGAGAGATAATTTTTGTTCGAGACACGTCTTTGTCTCGCTAAGTGTATCTGTGATGACGGTCTTTCGAGGATATTCTATGCGTGGTTCGCGCTGACTTGTGAGGTCTGGCTGCGCACCATACTTCTTTGCGTATGCATAAATAACGTCGACAAACAGTTGACCAAAAGCCCGTCCCTTTTCTTGCCCAACACCTTGGATATTGCGAAACGACGCGAGCGACTGTGGATACAGGCGAGCCATCTCACGTAGCGGCCGATCGCCGAAGATGACAAACGCTGGCACTCCACGTTCATCCGCGAGGCGTTTACGCAATCCTCGAAGTTCTTCAAAAAGCGTCTGATCGTAGTCGGTCGGCGCGGCAGAGGGAGCAAAGAATCCAGCTTCTTGACCGAGGCAGACATCGCATCCTCCACAATTCACTTCGCTCCAATGTTCGCCGAAATACTCCAAGAGATACTTCCTGCGACATCCGTGTCCTTCCGCATAACCGATCATTTGAGTGAGTTGTTGTCGTGCACGAATCTGCTCGTGTCCGTCCTCAATCTGACGGATAAAGTATTCACGTTTCCAACGATCGCCAGGTGCGTAGAAGAAAAGACAAGTACTCGGCAACCCATCTCGACCAGCACGACCAGTCTCTTGATAGTACCCTTCAACAGAACGTGGCAAGCCTACATGGACGACGAGACGAACATTCGGTTTATCAATGCCCATGCCAAACGCGATGGTAGCGACAATGATCGAACACTCGTCACGAATAAATTTTTCTTGCGTGCGACGGCGCGTATCTGGATCAAGCCCCGCATGATAGGGAAGCGCTGGCCAGCCGCGCTCGGTGAGTTTTTGCGCCACGCTCTCGGTATCTTTGCGCGAAAAGCAATAAATGATGGTTGATGAGCCGCGCACAGTCTCAAGTGCTTTGGCAACAATCCCAAGCCAATCCTTTTTAGGACGAACAAGGTACGTCAGGTTCGGTCGGTTAAAACTGGAAAGAAACGTTTTACTGTTTTCGAGCTTCAACTGCACGATAATGTCCGTCTGCACCCGAGCATTCGCCGTCGCCGTAAGCGCAATCCATGGAACGTGAGGAAAAAGCTCACGAAGATTCGCCAGCGTTCGGTAATCAGGACGAAAATCATGCCCCCATTCGGAGATGCAGTGCGCTTCGTCCACTGCGATGAGCCGAATCGGAAACGTACGCAGAACCGCCTGAAAATTTGGCGTAGCTAGTCGCTCTGGCGCAACATAGAGCAGCTTCCACTGACCCGCACGAGCTTCATACAGAATAGTGCGAATAGCATCTGGCGACATAGCACTGTTGATGCAGGCGGCCTTTACACCGTTTGCACACAACGCATCGACTTGATCTTTCATGAGCGCAATCAGTGGTGAAATCACGAGCGTAATCCCATCGAGGGCAAGTGCCGGAAGTTGATAGCAAAGTGACTTGCCACTGCCAGTCGGCATAATCACGCACGCATCGCGACCAGCCAGCACATGGTTGATGATGTCCTCTTGCAAAAAGCGAAAGTCGTCGAAGCCAAAGTATTGTTTGAGCAGGGTGCGCATAGGATGTTTCTATACTCCGTTCCACGTTTTGTCCCGCCCATCAATACTCTTCTGTGGATAAAGAGAACCGAGATGAGCAACTGGAACAAAGTTGAGATGAGGGAGAGCTACTAAATCATGGTAGATGTCTTTGCGAATAGTGCCATCCATACGACTATTACTCACGAACGTAACGTTCCGTAAGCCAGTATCCACAAGCCGTCATCACGATAGCGATCATAAAACTCCCAACGACATCGATGGGATGATGCACGCCAACGTAAACTCTAGAACCAGCCACAACAATGGCGATGAGCCACAATGCGGCACTGATTTTTCGGTTGAACGGATAGATTATTGCTGCAATAAAACCAACCAACAGCGCATGATCAGAAGGGAATCCGTTGTCGGGGGCATGAGGAATGAGGGGGGTGAAGTGCTGCACGACAAATGGTCGAGGATTTGTGT
>CAZDER010000118.1:0-2639 GCA_964504505.1 uncultured Gammaproteobacteria bacterium
ATCTGGCCCCGCTGGCGGCGGCGTCGATCCACCTAAACAACCAGCCCCAAATAAGAGCAATCCGCACAGAAGCAACGTCGCACGCGCATATCGAGAGAACATAGATAGAACCAGTATAGCAAAAAAAATACCTCTTCACAGGAGCAAGCAAACCGAGGCATACTTGAACGCATATGAAAGACCCACATAGCCGAATTACTCGTCCATCGCCAAAGGCATCCGACGAAGGTCGCCGTTTGGCATAAGCTAATCAAACCATAATCACGCTAGAACGACAGCTTGAGCAGATCGCACTCGATCTCCAAAAGATTGAGTATTTTTCTTATACCGAAGACCCCAAGACTGGAGAGCGCGTCATGGTGCCTTGCATAGCAGCCTTAGAATACGATTTGACCAAAACCAATGACCCAACTAAACGGCAAGAACTAGCAGCGCAGTTACAGATGACCGACGCTTGTCGGCGAAAGGAGCTTGCACGACAAGCGCTCATGGCTAAGCAACTTGAAACCGCCCGTCTACAGGTGTACAAGTTAGCAGGCAGTGCACCGTCTTTAGTTTATGGTGCGTTTCGAAGGCCTGTCTTGGCATCTCAACCGACATACGATGATCTACCTCACGAAAGAATCTCTGGGTTCAGTGGCAAAAGGATTGCCGAGGCAATCCAAAGACGCTTGCCGCGCAAAACAGGAGCGTTCATAGCTGAAGAAACCCCTGGCAGCGAAAACGACTTTAACGAATCTTTAGAGCACTACCAACTCAACCCCAGCTGGGAGCTTGAACAGCTGGAGCCCTATACCAACACTCTAAGACTAAACTTTAACGACGTTCGCAGACTATATAAAAATGAGACAGGTATCTCCGCCGACGATGATGACCAACCCCAACTGTCTCAAGCAGCTTGATCATCGAACAGAGATAAATCAGCGCGATTTTTACCTTCCTCAAGCTCTACCGAATAATCAACGCCTTTAGTTAGGTTGGTGGGATGATCATGCGCTACCACATCCTGTAAACGCTCTAAAAAACCCTCTAACTGTTTTTTAGCCAGCCTGTCCACCACGGTTTTTTCTGATGGAAGATGTTTGTTACTCTCGTATGAGCGAAAAACCGCACGCAAGATGTTCAGCATGTGCTCACGTTCTCGACCGCCAGCTTGTAATTTTGCGAGCAAAGCCGTCAACTGCGCCCGTGCCTCTTGGTCCAAAGATAAACCATGTTGCATGACTAGCTCGAGCGGAAAACTGCGAACGACATCAGTATGTTCTGCGTCTACTAGTTTGGTCGGATCATACTTGTCAGCCACCTTAAAATTGATGGTTTCGCCCGTGAGTGCTCCGAGTGCTAAGCCGTTGTCAATCTTTTTGACGCTTTTAGACGTAGGGTCGATCAGCAAATTACTAGGGATACCATCCAAATCACCGACCAAATAAGCAAAGATACCAGCGCGTACTATCGAACGTACAGGTTCGCCGATAAACTCTCCCGGCAGCACGGGACGAGACGAATCATCGTCCGTGGCAATGCCAGGAAACATATTCGCCCACTCATCTGGAGCACGATCGAACATTTGAGCAAATTCGCCACTCGTCAACTCACCCGAAGGTCGCTTAGGATCTACGCTTGATAACACCTCTGCTTGCACCGAGGCAATGTCATCAGCTTCAAGATCAGTACGAATGACCGTTAAGGGCACCAGATCGAACGCCAACACCATGTCAAAACGACTGACCGCCCATTCGCGGATCGTGGCTTCGTTCGGTAAAACGCCAGCTCGGGTATTAAACTCGCTATCATCACCAAACGCATAACGAATACCTTCGGGAGGGACGCTAAGCTCGCGCCCTAGATGAGTACAAACAGCCTGCTTAAAACCTGGTGATACCTGCTGACGGATGAGCTCCGCTATACGCTCGTCAGCTGGCTCAAACTCAAATTTCTCCCGTGCGAAGGCGTTCTCATCCGCTAGATACACCCGCCGATAAACCTGCCAAACCACGGTTGGATGACCGTGTTCATCTTCACCAGTTTCCTGATCTACCCTAAAACCAGCTTCCTGCAAACGCGCTTTGACAAAAGCAGTGAGTACCCGTCCATCCTTGCCTCGAAACATACAACGCGAGGGTGCGTTGGTTGACCCATCGTCTCCCAGAACATGGCACGCCAGCTGCTTACCCGTAGCTAAAGTCTCGAGCGTTTTTCGCACGCCTGCACGCTGACCTGTTGGCAACAAGGCTACTGCCTCCGCATCACAAGCCTCGATCTCCGCCAAGCCATGCCGTTCGCGCAAAATAGCCAGACGTCTGTCGGTCTCGGTTAGTTTTGGCTGTGGTTGTTCAACTCGAGCGGTTAACGCTCCATCAAAAGCAGGTGACATATAATAATACACTTTACTTAATAACCGTTTAACCTTTCCGCTCCCCGCGTATCTCGTCCCCGAGGAGAATCTTTGGCAACTTAGGCTCTATCCCCTCCATCCCTCGTCCGACTCGTGCCACCTCCCCTTAGTTTCAGTGGAGGTCTACAGTTTCTCCTGTACGAGCGTCTCTCCCTTTAGATCGTCTCTCCCCTTAAGATAAGGGGAGATGCTGGCAAGTACCCCATTTTTCGGACACATTCTCTGGATCCTGTGGATAAGTATT
>CAZDER010000119.1:0-2634 GCA_964504505.1 uncultured Gammaproteobacteria bacterium
ACCTCGACAAATGTTTGAACTGGGCGAAAAACTCCGTCCGCATCAGCTCCAAGCATGGGATCGGGTTGATCTGATCCTCAAAATTTTCCAAAAACACGCGCAAACAGTTGAAGCAAAACTCCAGATCAAGCTAGCCGCTATTGAACACATGGGTCCGCGTATTTTTGGCATGGGCATGGAAATGATGCAGCAAGTCGGTGGTGTCGGGGTGCGTGGCGGTCAAGGCGAAACCAACACCGAGCTCATGCAGCGCCACCTTGCCAAAGAGCACGCACACCTGAAAAAAGAGTTGGAACGTGTAGCTCGCACACGCAAACTCCATCGCGATCGACGTAATCGTCTCGGTCTCAAAACCGTCTCGATCGTGGGCTACACCAATGCTGGCAAATCATCCCTGCTTAATGCTCTCACCAACAAAGGTGCCTACGTTGCTAACGAGCTCTTCGCCACCCTCGACACCCGCGTCGGTAAAATTTGGATCCCTCAAGCGAACGTCCTGCTATCCGATACTATCGGCTTCATCCAAGACCTCCCGCCGCAGCTCATTCAAGCCTTCCGCTCCACTCTTGATGAGACTATCGAAGCCGATCTTATCCTTCACGTGATTGACGCGAGCGACCCCTACATGACCCAAAAAATCACCGAAGTCGAAGCTATCCTCACGCAACTCAAACTTCACGACGCCCCCTCCATCTACGTCTTCAATAAAATTGATGGCGTTAAACGCTTGGCACGAACTACGCTAACCAAACGCTATAAATCCAAAACTCCAGTTTTCGTTTCGGCGGTCAAGCGGCTTGGGCTTGAGGAGCTCAAAATGAAGATTGGAGAGTGCCTGAAAACGTGCTAGGTTCAAGGTAGACTTTATGCACAAGCCACAAACAAAAACTAGGCAAATTACTCATGCCAAATCAAAAAAGATATTCCACCCTTCTCAAAAACTTTCCCTCGGAGTATCTAGCATTCGTGAGCGATCTCAAAAAAATACTGGAAAGAAAAAACCCCGCGAGGACGAAATCTCGGAGGGCGTTTTTCGTGATGATACAGAGATAATATAGAACACAAATTGCCCTCGTCAAGGACAAGACAACTGCCCGTATGCTCACTCCAAAGCTGCTCCAAGCCCGCTTTCACACACAACACCCGATTCTTGTCGAGGCTATTTTAACGTTGACTAGAAAGATCCATGCCACTCCTCCCTCCTCCAGCCTTCATCCTCCAGCCTGCTACCTCGTCGGCGGATTCGTACGCGATTTGCTCCTCGACCTCTCCCCTACCGATGCAGATGTAGAAGTTTACGGACTGGAAGCCTCGACGGTCGAAAAAATCTTGAACGACCTGTTTCCCAATCAAGTCAACCTCGTCGGTCGTGGTTTTGGCGTGTTCAAAATATCCCTCGATCACGGTTACGAGCTTGACGTGGCTATTCCTCGTCGAGAATCCAAAGCTGGCGTTGGTCATAAAGACTTTGTCGTTATGGGCGATCCGACTCTTGACCCCAAGGCAGCTACTCGTCGCCGCGATTTCACCATCAACGCTATCCTACTCGATCCACTCACAGGTGAGCTGATTGATCCTTGGCATGGTCAGCTAGATTTACATCATCATGTTTTGCGCGTGGTTGATCCTGACCGTTTCGACGAAGATCCGCTGCGCGTCTATCGCGCCGTACAATTTGCCGCTCGCTTTAGTTTGAGCGTTGAGCCAACTACCTTCGAGTTACTACGACGCCTGGTTGCAGATGGAAAACTGACGCACCTCCCCGCCGAACGCATCACCGCAGAATGGCGCAAGCTCCTACTCAAATCAGACAAGCCCTCAATTGGACTCGAACTCATGCGTACGCTTGGAATTATCGAGCGAGACTATCCCGAACTTCACGCGCTCGTCGGTCTTAAGCAAGACCCCGAGTGGCACCCCGAAGGCGACGTCTGGACGCATACGCTCATGTCTCTTGATGCCGCGGCTCATATTCTTAAGCCTCCAACCTTCCTCACAGAGCCCCTAAATCCCCTACAGGGGACTTTCGAGATTCCTCACTCCTCTAGCCTCCAACCTCCAGCCTGCCATTTTTCGATACCAGAGCAGCTCCAAATCATGCTTGGCACTCTCTGTCACGATCTTGGCAAAGCCAGCACGACTGTTCTCGCACCAAAAAATGGTGTCATGAGGATCCGCTCGCCCGGCCACGAGGCGGCTGGCATTATTTTGACCCAAACATTTTGTGCTCGTTTGTGTTTTGGCGAAGAGGCTGTCCGAGGTGCCCTCATAGGTGCCGGCGAACATCTCAAACCCAACAGCCTCAATCGCGCCGCGTTCCAAGATCATTGGAGTGAACTCCAATATGTCAACGCTGTGCGTAAACTCCTCAAACGCATCTACCCGATGCCTTGGCGCGCTCTACTCGCTATTGCCGAAGCTGATCATCGCGGCCGCACTTTCCCTGATGCCCAAGCACCCGGTTATCCCGATGGTGAACGTCTGGCTGCCGTGATTCTAACTCACCATCTCGACGAAACTCCCACCAAGTCCTTGCTCTCGGGCACCGATCTCCTCACGCTCGGACTGACACCTGGTCCAGAGTTTGGTAAATTGATCAGAAACATCGAAGCTGCGCGCGATGCCGGTGAGATA
>CAZDER010000120.1:0-2634 GCA_964504505.1 uncultured Gammaproteobacteria bacterium
TTGGTTAAGGAAATTGTCGCGAATTTTACTCCTCAAGTTGAGAAAAAAGGTTTAAAGATCACCTTTATTGACACGCCTGGACACGAAGCTTTTACAATCATGCGTTCGCGCGGTGCTAAGGTGGCGGATGTGGCGGTGCTCGTGGTGGCGGCTGATGACGGTGTGCAGCCGCAAACCAAAGAAGTGATTGATATTATTAAGGCGGCTAAGCTGCCTTTTGTGGTGGCGCTCAATAAAATTGATAAAGCTGACGCCGATCCTAATCGCGTCATGGGACAACTAGCAGAAGCGGGTGTGACGGTCGAGGCTTGGGGAGGCAACGTGCCGATGGCTAAGATTTCGGCGAAAACAGGCGAGGGGATTGATGATTTGCTCGAAGTGATTTTACTCATGGCAGAAATTGAAAAAGATAAAATTGTAGCTAATCCTAATAGTCTAGCGGCAGGCACGATCATCGAGGCGCACGTCGATAAGGGCGAGGGGCCAGTTGCGACAGCGATTATTCAAAACGGCACGCTGCATCGCTACGATTGGCTCTCGATTGGTGGAGCTGCTTATGGTCGTGTGCGCGCCTTGCGTGATTGGACGGGTAAAATGGTGAACGAGGCACCGCCGGGTATGCCGGTCAAGATCCTGGGTTTTAAGGTCGGACCATCCATGGGCGATATTTTGGAGGTACCCAAAGATCATAAGACGCTCACCGTGGTTAAGCCGCAGGTTTCGCGCGATGCCACCGAAACCTTTACGGCCGTGCGTGCTATGGGAGTGGTGGTCGAAGATGCGCCTAAAAAAGTTATGCTGAACGTGGTACTCAAAACCGATGTGCTAGGTTCACTCGAGGCAATCTTGGGTATGTTGGAAAAGATCAAGCACGATCAAGTTGGCGTCGAGGTCATCCAAAAAGGTTTGGGCAATGTCAACGAATCAGACATCGAGCGTGCGGCTACCACGCCACCGTCGGTGGTGTATGGCTTTAGCGTCATGCAGCCGATGCTAGTCGAGGTGGCGGCTCGCGCCAAAAATGTAGAGGTCAAAATGTGTAAAGTTATTTACGATTTATTTGATGATGTAGTGGTGCGTTTGAACGCGCTCTTGCCGCAAGAAGTAACAGTCACGGACGTTGGACGTTCGGAGGTGGCGGCAATTTTTAGAACGGAACCAGGCAAAATGATCGTAGGACTACGGGTCAAAGATGGTCATGCGCTCGCAGGTGCCAAGTTGCGGGTGTGGCGAAATGCGGAACCAGTTGGGGAGGGCACGGCCGAAGCCTTGCAATCGGGTAAGTCACCTATCAAAGAAGTTTCAGCTGGTCACGAATGCGGTCTGACTTTTCGTGGTAAACTCAAGCTTGAAATAGGGGACATACTGGAGTTTTACAGCGAGGAATCCAAGGTACAAAAAATTGAGATTTTACGTTAACCTCATCTTTTAACTTTTGAGCGTATGTGGAACTTGGTCAGAAAGTTTCTAGGCACAACCTCACCGACAGAGTTGGTTGATACGACCGCGCAGTTGCTCGATCCGAGCCTACAAGCGGTAGGTGAAAACATCCGCCAGGTAGTGACCACGCTTTATGGCGGTCGTTCGCTGCGTATCCGTCATGTGGACGCTGGTTCAACTAATGCCGAGGAGTTTGAGCTGACCGCGCTCGGCAACGCCTTTTATGACATTGAGCGTTTTGGTATTGGGTTTGTGGCCTCTCCTCGCCATGCAGACATTCTGACGGTGTCAGGTCCAGTTACGCGTAACATGGAGCAGGCTCTCAAAACCGCCTACGAGCTGATGCCCGAACCACGTTTCGTGGTGGCGGTGGGCGATGGTGCCTGTACTGGCGGCATTTGGGCTGGTTCGTATGCGGTGGTGGGATCGGTGGATAAAGTTATCCCAGTCGATTTATACATCTCTGGCGATCCGCCTACGCCGCGTCAGATTTTGGAAGGGTTGTTAGCTGCTATTCAAATCGCCTCTGCCTAATCTATGTCTCCCGATCTTTTGTCTGGTTTAATCCTGCTAGGATTGGCTTTGCCACTTTTAGCTGGCTGTTTAGCTCTCGGACTCGGTCAACGCTCGAGCTCAAACACGTTGGTACAGATGCTGTTTTTAATCTCCTCCATAGCTGGCGGCGTGGGAGCTTTAGGTGCGTTGTCAGGACTTTTATTGGGAGCGTTCAAGGCCACGGTACTCATGATTCCATGGTTGCCGTTTACAGCTACGCTGGATGTCTGGTCGTTGTTTTTTTTGACACTCATTCACCTTGGCGTGTTCCTCGCCTCCCTCTTTGCTATAGGCTATCTACCAAAGTATGCCGAGACTTACTCGTTTACATCCCTAAACGTAGCCACGGCGCTGTTTGTGGTAGGTATGCAAGCCACGGTGCTCGCCAGTTCAGTGTTTGTGTTCTTGTTCTTTTGGGAGGTGATGTCGGTCGCCGCTTACTTCTTGGTTATCGCCGATCGTGAGGAAGCCTCGCTCAAGGCTGGTTTTATCTACTTTGTCATGACGCATATCGGCGTCGCCTGCCTATTCGCTGGTTTTTTTCTGCTAGCTCAAGGCGACACGGCGGCTACTTTCGCCTCGCTTAATGCTGGCATAGTCGGTTTGCCAGCACCTATAGTCGCGACTGCGTTTTTTCTC
>CAZDER010000121.1:0-2627 GCA_964504505.1 uncultured Gammaproteobacteria bacterium
CGAAGGTTCATACGAACCTATTGTATCAGAATGGGTATATGGCAACAGGCTTAATAGTGAAAAAGAAAATATCAGTCCCGTAATCGTTGCTGGTGTGATCCACCAACAAATTGCAGCCATTCACCCCTTTGGTGATGGGAATGGCCGCACCGCGTGTGCGCTCGCAACCCTCATCCTCTACCAGCGCGGCTATGACTTCCGCCGTCTCTTCGCTTTGGAAGATTATTACAACACCGACCGTCCCGCATATTATGCCGCTATCAATGTCGGCAAGAATTGGGATGAACACCGAACGGATTTCACTCCATGGTTGCAATATTTCGTAAAAGGCTTCAAGGAAGAAATCGACCAAGTCAAGTATAGCGTCATGAGCCTCGCGGTAAAAAAGATGGATGCAGATATTGATTCGCAGATCTATCTCGATAAAGAGCAGGTCACGATTCTGGATTTTCTCGACACATTCAAAAAAATCGCAGTCAGCGATGTCATAGATATCCTCCACTGCCCGAAACGTACGGCGCAGCTCCATCTCCAAAAGCTGAAGAAACTCAAAATGATCAAACAGGTCGGCAAGGGTCCAGCCTCTAAGTACGTTCTCGTCTAAACGATGAACGGCAACGGGTCGATGTATCCTTTATTTCGTCAGCCTATAAATAATCACAATGATTAGGAGGGTTAGACCAATGAAAACCAGGGTGATGATGCCACCGATGTCCATAAAATTAGTACTGCACGGGTGATTTAGGCATCAGGACATTTATATCCCACCAAGCCTTTAAGCTCGAAGCAAAGTCGCGGAGGGTAAAAAAGACGATGCGCTCGTAGGTTTGCAGGTCGGCTGAAACGCCCTCGGCTTGCATGCCGAGATGTGAGCAGAGGTAAAGCGCTCGTGGTAGATGGAACTTTTGCGTCACGATAATCCCCTGCTTCACGCCAAACACCTCGATGGCTCGTTTGCAGCTTTCATAGGTGCGATAACCGTGTTCGTCCACCCAGATATCTTTTTCAGGTATACCAGCCTCGACAGCCAGACGCTTCATGGTAGCAACTTCATCAGCGTGAAAAGCTCCGTCATCCCCTGTCATAAGCAGAGCATCTACTTTGTTTTCCTTGTAGAGCCGTATGCCTATATCAATTCGATCGCGCAGTGCATCAGAGGGTGTACCGTCTAATTTGACGCTGGCACCAAGCACGAGCGCAATCGGAGCTCGTGTTACGCGTTCAATAGGGATGATCTTAGCTTGATAATTAGTTTGTATTTGCTGGATAATCGAAGTACACACCAACGCCACAATAATCAACCCCCCGCCCAATCCATGTTTCCAAAAAATACGAGCCTTAACGGTCATAGTGAGGTGTCCTCTTGAGGTTTATCAATAAGATTAGCTTGATACCCAGTCCCCTGCCCTGAAATCTTGAGTACATCTTTGTCAATCTTACCAAACTCTTTTGAAGCGAGATTGTATTGATTGACGGTGGTCGTCAGATGTTTGCCTACATTCGAAAAGTGCTGTTCGTAGACAACTAAATGACGACGTAAATCTTCGACACGACTACCAATCTCTTTGGCTTGTTCCTCGATTTTTAGGGCGCGTAAACCTTGCAGAACTGTCTGCAGATACGCCAAAAACGAAGTCGGCGAAACGATAATGACGTGATATTTACCAGCCGCACGTTGAATAATGCTTTCCGTTTCATCGCCCAAGGCTCCGATCTTGTTGACTAGCAGATCGTAGTAAATGGCTTCATGCGGGATAAACATGAAGGCAAAATCCATCGTCCCCTCCTCGGGGCGGATATACTTGGCAGTTTCTTGCACGCGCATTTTTAAATCGCCGACTAACGCTCGCTCTAATTTTTCGCGTTCGCTGATATTTTGTTCTTCGATTATGCGATTGTAGTTCTCGAGAGAAAACTTGGAATCAATCGGGATAATCTTATCCTTAACAAACACGGCAGCATCAACAATCTCGCCATCCTTAAAACGATATTGCATCTCAAAACCGTCAGGTGATAAGGTATTTTTGAGCAATGTCTCCAGATAATACTCGCCAAGAATGCCGCGTTGTTTTGGATTGGTAAGAATGCGTTGCAAGTTCTCGAGTTGACCTGAAAAAGACAAGATTTGTTTGTTGGTCTCTTCTAAGCGCACGAGCCGCTCTGTGACATCGCGCACGGTAGTTGTCACGGTATTCGAAATATGGCGGCTGGTATCAACCGCATTGCGACCGCTCTCTGCCAGCGTCTCACGCAACTCTTTACGCAGCTCGCCCATGCCTTGCTGGAGCAAGAGTAAGCCTTGCGGATCGATAGTCGGGGGTTGTTTCAGCGCGGTGCGTAGAAGCCAATAGATAAACGCGGCGAGACCGAAAAAACCACCAATGATTAGAAAAGATAGTAAAGAAGTTGACATAGCTCTTGCATAAGTTTTGCGTATGTCGTAGCTTATCACGCACACGAAAATCACGACACGCACTCTTTATATGACCTCCTATAATTTTAGCCGTCCTGCCAACGATTGGGTTGGCGATACATTTGAAGAAGACAATGACAACATGGCTGCGCTCGCCTTGCAAACTAGCGGCGGAGCCAGCGACGATGATGATGACGAAGAAGTCGCCGCCGTC
>CAZDER010000122.1:0-2624 GCA_964504505.1 uncultured Gammaproteobacteria bacterium
GATCCTATCGATCCGCTTGGTTTTCAACAGAAGTTCTTGGTCGAAGATGGCAAGCACGTGAGCGCCGCCTTCTTCGCGGTGCTGGCTCGAGGTCGACCGCAGTTTATCCTCACGGAGGATGATTTCACTCTCGCTGCCGCCTTCTTTGCCGAGCATTGGCAGAACGACAAGGATCACTCCACACTGCGGATTCTCAAGAAAAACGGCGTGGGGACGATGGTCACGCTCGTGTGGAAAGCCGAGGCTCTGTTTGACGCCAGCGCGATGGATGAAGTCAGGGCTGTATTTAATGCCAGCGCGATGAGTGAGATCGAGCGTGAGAACATGATCCGAGTAGGGATCAACCTGCTCGAACTTGGCTTGTTGCGTGCAGCTAGCCAGGATCATAAAGGCAGGTGGCAGCCTCATCCTTGGGTGAAGCAACTGATTCTTGCCTACTTCGGACTGTGCCGCATCGAGTACAGCAGCGCAGGACCGCTCGAGTTCGCGGACAAGATCCCCATTCAGAAGCCGCCAACTGGCGTGCGAGTAGTGCCGCCCGGCGTCATTCGGCACGGCGCCTGTGTCAGGTCTGGTGTGACCATCATGCCTGGTTACGTCAATATCGGTGCCTTTGTCGATTTAGATTCGATGGTGGACACTTGGGCGACAGTCGGTTCGTGTGCCCAGATCGGACGTGGCGTGCATATTGCGAGCGGTGTCGGTATCGGGGGTGCACTTGATCCAATCGATGCTATGCCGGTCGTGATCGAAGATGGTGCCTACATCGGTTCCCGTTCTCTCATCGTTGAAGGCGTGATCGTTGAATGCGAGGCAGTCGTCGCGGCTGGCGTAGCTATTACGGCTAGCACCCCCATCATCGATATGCGCGGAGACCAACCGCAAACCATCAAAGGTCGTGTGCCAGCTCGTGCCATCGTGGTTAGCGGCACTCATGCCAAAGCTTTCGTAGCTGGTGAAGCGCATATCATGTGCGCCTACATCATCGGTACGCGTAGTGCAGCCACGGAGCGCAAACTCTCACTCGAAGCGGCTCTACGCGAGATCCGCGAAGCTGGCGTCTGCGTCTGATCGTCTGCGTTCTTTTTCTCTTCTATTGAGGGTGTTGCCTTACGTGCTACATCCTCTTTATGTTTTTAAAACTGCTCCGTTGGCAAGAATACTTTAGGATCAAGAATGTTGACGTTAGTTTGCACCACGGTATTAGAAATGCCGGTTAGATTATCAAACCAATTGATGGAAATAGGTCGTTTTTCGCCAGGTTTGAGACTGTTTTGATTGAGTTGCGTCACAGCTACGGGCACGCTACTCCGAAAGAGTACGATAGTCAGATCAACCGACCAAAAGCCGTAGGCACTATCATTTTGCAAGCTGAAATTGCTTTGACCGACGATTTGTGTGCCGACTTTGAGGTTGTTGCTGTAGGTAGGTTGATCGGTGTGCAGCTGTAAACGAGTAGCCGCGAAGTTAGCATAGTTACGCTCGACTTTGAGCGGATCTATCCGATGCCAGATAAAATTATTAACCACAAACTCTGGCGTTCCAACTCCGTTGCCTGTCAAACCTTTCCAGCCCACTTCGCTTAGGTAGCGTTGACCGCCGGGTAAAATGTAGCCATGGCGCAAGGGCGTGGCTTCTTCGCCTAACTTAAACTGATAGTCGAATTCAGCCCACCAGTCTTGATTGGAGTTAGTAACCTCTGTGAGTAAGTCTCGCCTGCCCTCGGTGCCGGCAAAATTAGCGACGGGACTAATTTGAAGCGTCTCTGGTGCCTCGGTGGTAAGGTTAGCCTTGAGTCTTTGATTGCTAACGATGACAGCGGGGATGCGTTGTTCGCGTGGATACGAAATAATGTAGGCATCAGCCAGCGACCACGCCACATATCCCCAGCACGCCATGATGAATAAGACGAGCGTTAGGTAGCCAAGCCGTGACAGGAAGACATGGTTACGCACCCACCAATTGGCGGCCTTGAACTCTGTATCAGAAAAACCGCCACCGACTTGATAGGGATTGGACATGAGACAAGTATAGACGCAAAAATCAAAAAGCAAAAATCAAAAAGCAAAAATTACTGAAAATTACCTAAGACGTCATAACCGGCAGAGCGAGCGCGGGATGCTTGACAAACTCTCTTTTCCCCTGCGGTTTAGCCTGCTACCATTGGCCAGTTATTCTATGGCTATTGCAAAAATCAAAGTTGCCTACGGGGCCGAACAGATATCGGTGTTAGAGGGACTTGAGCCAGTGCGTAAGCGTCCAGGCATGTATATTGGCTCAACTGGTATTGATGGCCTGTTTCACCTATTGCGTGAGGTCGTGGACAACTCGTTTGACGAGGCCATGGCTGGTCATGCCGACGAAATCACGATCACGCTGTTATCAGAGGACAAGGTGTCTATTTCAGATAATGGTCGCGGTATCCCAGTCGAAATACACAAGCGATATAAGGTCTCTGCGCTAGAATTAGTGCTGACTAAGCTGCACGCTGGTGGTAAGTTTGGCGGTGAGGATAGTGGCTACAAAATCTCGGGTGGTTTGCATGGCGTGGGAGTCTCCGTCGTGAACGCCCTGTCCGATTGGCTCGAAGTAGTGGTCGAGCGCGATGGTGAGAAGTGGATGCA
>CAZDER010000123.1:0-2611 GCA_964504505.1 uncultured Gammaproteobacteria bacterium
TCTGGATAAGAATACCCTTGGTCTTTTTTGTCTTAGCTTTAGCATTCTATTTCCGCTATGTAAGATTGCGACGCATTTATTAAGCGTAATCTTTATATAACCTGCTACAAATTATATCTTTCTCAGGAGGCAAAACAACTATGGTTCAAGTCGGCGACGTTATAGAAAATTTTGAAAGCATGGCTTATCAAGCAGGTCAATTTAAAAAAGTCAAACTTAGTGATTACAAGGGAAAGTGGGTAGTCTTATTTTTCTATCCGCGTGATTTTACCTTCGTTTGTCCTACCGAGTTAAAAGGGTTCGCGCAACACGCTGCTGACTTTGCTGGGCTAAATTGTGAAATACTCGCCGCTTCTACCGATTCGGAATGGAGTCATAAAGCTTGGTTTGAGCGTGATTTACCCGACATAAAATACCCTATCTTGGCAGACAACACCCATCGAGTTTCACGTGACTACCAAGTCTTCAATGAACAAGATGGGCTCGCCGAACGTGGACTTTTTATCATTGATCCAAACGGCATCATCAAATACTCCCTGATAAGTTCGGGTTCGGTTGGTCGTTCTGTCAAAGAAGTCTTGCGCGTAGTCCAAGCCCTGCAAAGCGGTGATCTATGTCCAATGGAATGGACACCTGGAGAGAAGACCTTGGGAAAAGCGTAAACAAAAAAATACCTTCATGTTCTCCCCCGCCTCTCGCGAGAGGCGGGGGAGCTAGAGGGGGGTTCCGTCGGAGGGATCCACCTCCCCTAGCCCCTCCTTCGTAAGGAGGGGAACATGAGATACGGAAGTTTTACGTAAAAACTAGGCGGCAAGGGCGTGTTTTTGGTGTTGCAACACGTCTTCCAAGGCTTGCTTATTCCAACCCACGATGATTTGCCCGCCGACATCAATCACGGGTACGCCCATCTGCCCCGAAATCTTGACCATGTCTTTAGCAGCCTCGCCGTTAGCAGCCACGTCAATATCCTCAAATGGCAGCTTTTTTTCGCGTAAATAATCCTTGACTAAAGTACAGTAGGGACACGTGGGCGTAGAATATACTTTTATTTTCATAAAAAAGTTCAAACGAAAAAGACTACGAAAAGTATACCACACTCTTGCCAACGCGCTTCATTAGCCTGTGCATATCCCTCTTTCCATTCCGCCCCGCTAGGCAAAGACGTATTTTAACGCTACAGCATCTGTAGATAGCGCAACAACGTTCGCACGCCGTACCCTGTTCCACCGAATGGGGTGTCGGGACGGGTTTCTTTTTCGGCGTAGGCGGGACCGGCTATGTCAAGATGCGCCCAAGATGTTTTGCCGACGAAGTGCTGCAAGAATAACCCTGCCGTGAGCGCACCACCCGAACGTCCACCACCAATATTTTTGATGTCGGCGACTTTGGATTTGATGAGTTCTGTATACGGTTCGTAAAGCGGCAACGGCCACAAACTCTCTCCTGCTGCTTTTGCCGCCGTTAGCAGACGATCACTCAACTTTTGATCGCACGTCATCAGACCAGAGATTTCCTCCCCCAAAGCAACCACGC
This sequence comes from uncultured Gammaproteobacteria bacterium, assembly GCA_964504505.1. Taxonomy (GTDB): domain Bacteria; phylum Patescibacteriota; class Patescibacteriia; order 2-12-FULL-60-25; family 2-12-FULL-60-25; genus JAGOUY01. Next base: position 1,534 of record CAZDER010000123.1, read on the forward strand.
AAGCACCCGTGAGCGTCGCAAGGTCAATGATTACGTCTGGTTTCAACGTTTCGGCATAGGCAAGCGCATCAGCCAGTGTAACTCGACCTTCTGCGTCCGTGTTTAAGATTTCGATCGTGACGCCGTTCATGGCTTTGACCACGTCACCCGGACGATAGGCTGTGCCAGACGGCATATTTTCGACTGCTAAGAAAATGCCATGTACTTCGACGTTCAAGCCTAAAGCTGGCAAGGCCTGAAAAACGCCTAAGACTGCCGCCGCACCAGCCATATCAATCTTCATGGTCATCATACCGTCGGCAGGTTTGAGTGAGAGTCCACCCGAATCGAAAGTGACTGCTTTCCCGACAAGTACGACGCGTTTTTTAGCTTTTTTGGCTGGACGATAAACGAGATGCGCTCCCAGCGGCGGATGATCCGAACCGCGTCCAACAGCCAGCACGGCTTCCATACCCAGCTCATGCATTTTTTCTGCCGATAGAACTTCGAGTGAGATGCGCTTACTCGAAGCGGCAATCTTTTCGGCTACATGGATGAGATCCGCGGGAGCCATGTGACCGGAAGGCGTATTGACGAGTGTCCGTGCAAGCATCGTCGCCTCGGCGAACGTTTTTGCCTCCTCAATCCCCCGTTCGATGGCGGTGTGCTTTGCACGCTCTGCTTGATAGATCACAACACGCTCGATTTTATGTGCATCTTTCGTTTGCGTTTCGTGGAGCGCGCCTTTGAATGCGTGAAATGTGTACGAAGCCAACCAAACTCCTTCCACAAACGCTTCGACTCGTTCACGCACAGCTCCATCGGCGAGAGCGACGTTCGGCCAAGCAATAGCAACCGTTTTTGCCTTGAGAGAGACGGCTCGTTTGGCAACTTGCGCACCCAACTTGCGATAGGCATCCAAATCGAGCTTAGTTTTTTCTCCCATGCCAAGGCACATGACTTTTTTCGCCTTCAAACGACCGAAACTCGGAAACACAACCGCTTATTTTCCCTTTCCAATAAAATGATCTTCCTCGAGCAATTCTAATAACTTACAATCAAAAAGTGCATTCACTTCTCCCAGAACTGCGTGGGAAGC
>CAZDER010000124.1:0-2575 GCA_964504505.1 uncultured Gammaproteobacteria bacterium
AAGGTTCATACGAACCTATTGTATCAGAATGGGTATATGGCAACAGGCTTATTGAAGCTTCCGGTATGCCTGTTGGAGTCGACTTGATTACCGAATTGGCGCGGACCGATGATGAGCGTTATTATGCCAATATTCTATATACGGCAACAGATGGTAAGAAGATGAGCCTACCGTGCTTGTACGCGGACATGCAGCATATCTCGTCCGGCGACCGTATTCGTTTTGAGATCGAGAAAGATGTGGTGACTCTGAGTAAAGACACAATGAAAAGCTTAGGGCTTGCTGCGGGAGAATATGTTGTTCAAGAAGATAAGGTTCCGATTAGCCAGCCACGTTATTGGCAAGATAGGTACATTGTTTGCGAGGGGGAGAAGATTACGTTAAATCAACTTAAACTCCCGAATTTTTTGCTTGAACAATTTCAGGAAGGTGACTACATGACTGTTGAGGCATTTAAGTTAAAGTAGGCGTGTCAAGTCCGCATTTCTGCGCTCAACCCAGCGTAGAAATGCGGACTTTTTCAGTAAATGAAAAAGTGGACTTGACACGGGTGTTTTAAGGTTAGGATACTTGAAAATGAAGAACACCCGCCGCGCGAGAACGAGGGGTGTTCTTCGGTGGTCGGGTGTTGAGTTGTTCAGCGAAAGACGTTCATGATCTCTCTCGCCAAGGCGAGGCAGTGACGCCTCACCGCGCTCTCGAAGGCCTCGGCACGCGCACCGCAGCTGTCGAGGCTGGCGGACAGCGTGATTGCCTCGCGATCTACCCGCGCCAGCTCGGTGCGGTTTTCGGCGTTGTCGGCGCGAAGCGCGCGCAGGTCATCGGTGCAGTGCGTGGCGACCCTTTTGAACGCGTTCGCGCGTTCGATCTCGCGCTCGGCGCGTCCCTCCCAGTAGCGTGCTCTGTTGTGCTGATGATACGCCGAGTCCCATCCGAGGAGGCTAAGCAACATCACGACGATGACGATGAGAAAGGCAGTGGGCTTCTCCATTGAAAGACCTCCAACACGAAACAGTCGGCTTTCCCTGCCGTAAGGGTCAGTTCTGACATAGAAATTAATCACAAAAAGACGGTCTTGTCAACCGTCCTGACAGCCACCCGTATTCTACCATCAATGCACCACCCATCGATCCTTTCAAAACCCCAGTAAATTGCCCTTTAGGACAAATTCAGCGATGGTATGAGCCTATGAGAGGTCAAGACCTCACCCTGTATTATTTAGCCCGTGTCAAGTCCGCATTTCTGCGCTCAACCCAGCGCAGAAATGCGGACTTTTTCAGTAAATGAAAAAGTGGACTTGACACGGGGTTGTTTGCTACGCTCATTTATATGCTTGGATCATTGCGAGGGCATGTTATCGAGAAGAGCCTGACATGGGTTTTGTTGGAAGTGGCTGGGATTGGGTATAAAGTCTTTTTGTCGCCGAGTATCTTGTCAGATGTGCGGACGGAAGGTGAGACGTTTCTATATATTCATGACCATATTCGTGAGGATGCTCGGGATTTGTATGGGTTTTTGACCTTGAGTGACCTCGAACTATTCCAACGACTCATCAACATTTCTGGAATTGGACCTAAAGCGGCGGCAAACATCCTCTCGCTTGGTTCTGAAGTGGTGCGCGAGGCGATTTTAGAGGGCGATGTGAGTCGCTTGAGCTCTGCTCCCGGGGTTGGTAAGAAAACGGCGCAGAAGATCATTTTGGAGCTCAAAGGACAGCTGGTTGACGAAGCTACGTTGCCGACAGGCGACGCGGAGGTAGTGGAGGCGTTGCAATCATTAGGATATTCGGCGCAAAATGCGAGGGAAGCGATCAAGCTAGTCTCGTCTGATGTTAAGGATGTGGCGTTGCGGGTTAAGGCGGCGTTGCGACAATTGTCTCATTGATCTTATCCTCCACCTTACGAAGGGGGAGTTAGAGGGGGTGGCGTTGGAGGAGTTTTATCTGGGCTTCCACCTCCCCTAACCCCTCCTTCGTAAGGAGGGGAACATGAAAATAACTCCTACCTTGTCAGATATCGCAATGTTGTATGACTCTTCACGAAGAACGTGATCAAGTAACTTGGGATGCGTTTGCATCTGCTGTGCCACAGGCGACATTTTTGCAAGCGTGGGCGTGGGGAGAGGGGCAAGCCGCTTTAGGCAAGACCGTGCAGCGTTTTGTATTTGAAAAAGATGAGCAAGTTTGTTTTTTGGCGCAGGCAATCGAGGAGAAGCGGCATGGATTGTCGTATTGGCTGGTGCCGGGAGGACCTATCGGGGTAAATCAAAAATCAAAAATCAAAAATCAAAAATCGGAGGAGATGGGAGAGGTGGTTCGGATGTTGCGTCGAAAGCTTCTGAATAGGCGGGCGGTGTTTTTGCGGGTCGAACCTTTTTTGTACCAAGGGAATACGTGTCCAGATGCGTGGCTGCCTACAAAGTCTTTCAATCCTGCCGTGCATTGGATGATTGATTTGCGCGGTAAGACGGAGGAGCAGCTCGTAGCCGAGATGACACAAAAGACGCGCTATAACGTGCGGCTCGGGGGGCGGCAGGGAATTACGACGCGATTATCGGTAGAACCAAAGGACTTTGA
>CAZDER010000125.1:0-2559 GCA_964504505.1 uncultured Gammaproteobacteria bacterium
GGTGTTGAAAGATACCTGTGCGCTCTTGCTGTGAAAGGATGATGAGGGCGGTTTCCTGTGCTCGTGTCAAACTTGAGGTAAAGGCAGCCGAATATTCGTAGTGTTTGCAGTGAATAGCACAACGTTCTGCTTCACGGATGCCTTCTATGCTCAAAGGTACATCAATCCAACCAGTAAAACGATCGCAAAGATTCCATCTGGATTCGCCGTGGCGAACTAGTACGAGTATTCCCATAGAGTATACTCTATTTTGACACACTTGCTCTGATGCGGCTAATGACGTGCTAGCACTGTACGAACTGGGGGTTTGCCCGCATACCCTATAGGGGGTATTATACCCCCATATGTATCGAGATACACATAGGCTCATTCGTCGTCTTAAGATCGTGGAAGGTCAGATACGCGGTTTGCAAGAGATGATCACTAAAGAGGCGTACTGTATTGATGTGATCACCCAAACGTCTGCAGTCAAGCAAGCACTATCCAATATCGAAGACGTGCTGCTCGAAAGTCACCTTTCGCATTGTGCACTGGATCAAATCAAACATGGACACGCGGAGCAGGCGGTCAGTGAGATTCTTAAAGTTTATCAACTAAAACGTAAATAATTATGCACCATCCTGAACGGTTTAAGATCAAGGGCATGCACTGTGCCTCTTGCGCCAGCATCATCGAAAAAGCCTTTAAAAAAGTCGCTGGCGTCGAAACCGCCGAAGTAAGTTATGGCACGGAATCGGTCAAAGTTGCTTTTGATGCGACCAAGACAAGCTTGCAAATGCTGTCTAAGCAGATAGAGCCATTGGGTTATTCTTTAGAGATGCCCACAGCGGAATCCATGGGAATGTCGGCAGACGAACACGCCGCACATCTGGGGATCAACCAATCCAAAGCAGATAAGCTCAAGGAAATTGCCGAGATGCGAACTAAGGTGCTAGCTATGATCCCGCTCGCGATTTTTAGCGTGTATGAGATGGGGTGGGATATTCTGGCTCAATTCCAGCTACTTGCTCCGCCAACGCATGTGCTCAAAGAGTTTTTTCATCATTTGCTGCCTATTTTTGCTACTTATGCCTTGTTCGTGATTGGTAAACCGTATTTGCTTGGATTAGGCAGGTTTTTGCGTTATGGCAAAGCGAACATGGATACTTTGATCGGCATCGGAACGTTCGCCGCGTTTCTGTACAGCATTTTGGTCACGTCGCTCGAAGAAACACTTCGACCTTACGTGAATGTTGAGCAAAGCTATTATGACGTAACGATTATCGTGATTGCGTTTATCACGTTTGGAAAGTTTCTCGAAGCAAGAGCAAAAGTAAAAACTGGCGATGCTATCGAAAAGCTCCTCAATCTTCAAGCTAAGACAGCACTTGTCATGCGTGATGGCAAAGAACAAGAGGTGCCCGCGTCTCAAGTAGTGGTCGGCGATGTGATTGTGGTTAAGCCAGGAGCAAGTATTCCAGTCGACGGGGTGATAACCGAGGGTGCATCTTTTATAGACGAAGCTATGGTCACAGGCGAGCCAATGCCAGTCGAGAAAAATGTCGGCGACGTGGTGGTAGCTGGCACGCTGAATACGACGGGCGCGTTTTTGTTCAGAGCCACTAAGGTTGGCGCGGAAACATTGTTGGCAAAAATTATTAAAATGGTGGAAGAAGCTCAAGGCAGCCGTGCTCCCATTCAGGCACTGGCGGATAAAATCTCGGCGGTGTTTGTGCCGATTGTGCTGGTTCTGTCTTTCGTAGCTTTGATTGCATGGTTGATACTCGGTATTCCAACGCTAGGGTTCGCGCAGGCACTATCATATGGTCTGACCTCGTTCGTGGGTATCCTTGTAATTGCTTGCCCCTGCGCTCTTGGTCTGGCAACGCCGACGGCTATTATCGTCGGTGTTGGTAAGGGAGCAAGGGAGGGCATTTTAATCAAAGATGCTGCCACGCTCGAAAAACTCCACCAAGTCGATACTGTCATCGTGGATAAAACGGGTACGATCACTAAAGGCAAGCCCGAGCTGACTAAAATACAAAATCTATCCAAGCGTTCGGATGCAGACATCATCGCCATCCTCGCTTCTCTTGAGAGCAAGTCAGAACATCCAATCGCACACGCCATCACGACTTATGCTAAAGAACAAGGGATTGATCTCGTAGCTATTTCCGCTTTTGAAAGCATCAAAGGTAAGGGATTAAAAGGGACGATCGGTCAAATGGAATACGTGGCAGGCAATGCGAGGCTTATGCACGATCTCAAACTGGTGTTTGATGCAAAGCTGGTTGAGCAAGAAGCGGCGCAGGGCAAGACACCCGTCATGCTGGCTACCGCGCAAGAGATGCTCGCCATCGTGTTTGTCGCCGATGCCGTCAAGCCCGAGGCGAAGCAGGCGATCAAAGATCTCCACGCTCTAGGCATTAAAACAGTGATGCTGACGGGAGATATGCGGAGCACGGCACTAGCGATTGCAGCCGAAGTGGGCATTGACGAAGTGGTGGCCGAAGTCTTGCCGGATGACAAACTTAATAAAATCAAGGAGCTTCAAGTGCAGGGTCATATCGTCGCTATGGC
>CAZDER010000126.1:0-2501 GCA_964504505.1 uncultured Gammaproteobacteria bacterium
TATAGAGAGGCTGGAGCTTGCGACCAAAGCTAGCTAATCAACATGGCATCACCGAATGAGTAAAAACGGTAGCCATGGTCAATGGCGTGCTCATAGGCTTGCAGCACGCGTTCATGTCCCGCGAATGCCGAGACGAGTACGAGTAGGGTGGATTTGGGTAGATGAAAATTAGTGAGCAGCGCGTCAACGACGTGAAACTGATGGTTTGGTTGAATGAAGAGGTTCGTCCAGCCTTCGCCCGCACGTCCGTCAAAACTTTCGAGGACGCGGACGCTGGTGGTGCCAATGGCGATCACGCGTCCGCCGTGGGCTTGAGTTTCGAGAATAGCCGTGGCGGTGGCTTCGGGTAGTTGTGCCCACTCGGCGTGCATGGCGTGTGCTTCGAGCGTGGCTGTTTTTATGGGACGAAAGGTGCCGACGCCTACATGGAGAGTTACGAAGGCTCGTCGTACACCTAACGCATCGATGCGAGTCAGCAGGTCGGTAGTGAAATGGAAGCCCGCCGTCGGAGCCGCGACCGACCCGAGGTGTTTGGCGTAGAGGGTTTGATAGTCAGCGCTGGATATATCACGACCATCTACATAGGGTGGAGTGGGAATCTTGCCATGTTGCTCGCTCAAAGCGAACACTTCTTTATTAGAACGATGAAAATTGAGGGTGCACGTGCCCTCGGCGTTGTTTTTGAGAACGATGCGCGCCGATGAGCCATCGGCAAACTCGAGCACGTCGGCAGCGCGGAGTTTTTTAGCACCAGCCAGTAAGACAGACCATTCGCCGGGTGCGTTTTCGCGAGGGTGCAAGAGCAGGACTTCGTGGGTTCGGTTAGCTCGGGTGGCAAATAAGCGAGCGCGAAAAACTTTGCTATCGTTGAAGATCAACAGATCATTTGGTCGTAAAAACGTGGGTAGATCAAAAATGTGATGGTCTAAAAGTGTGTCGGTGAGCCGATCAAGTACAAGTAACTTGGCTGCATCACGCGGCTCGACGGAGCGTTGTGCGATGCGATCTAGTGGCAAATAATAGTCAAACAGAGAAGTATCCATGGGGAGACGCTACCCGAGAGTAGGGGTTTTAGTCTAGTGATCAGGCTTGACGTACACCTAAAAACCGATAGGATACGCTATCTATGCGTCTGACATTCTTCAAATCCAAATGGCTGTGGGCTGGTGTGATTGCGCTCGCGGTGGGCGGAGGATTGTTTATACGCCAACGCGCCGCCAACCATGGACCTTTCTATGAAACGGTAACTGTCGAAACTGGGGATGTGATGCAAACGGTGCAAGTTACAGGTCAGATGAAGCCTCAAGCCCGGATTGATCTGTCTTTTAAGGCTTCAGGCAAACTCAAGGTTTTAAAGGTGACAACTGGTGACGAGGTAAAAGCTGGTGATCTTTTAGCCGAACTGGATATGAGCGACCTACGCTTTGCCATCGGTCGTGCCGGTGCCAATCTAGCCGCCGCGCGTGCTAACTTAAACGCTCGATTAGCAGGCGAAACCAAAGAATCTGTCCAAATCACAGCAGCAGCAGTGGTCGAAGCGCAAGCGACTTACAACAAAACGTTGACCGATCTTGAAGCAACCAAGCGCGGCGTCGAGAACGATTATCAAGCGGCGACGATCGCACAGGAGACGGCACAAAACACCCTGACCAATTCGAGTGCGAGCCTTGATCAAGATGTGATCCATGCTTACGAGAACGCTTGGATGAAAAGCCGAACGGCGTTTGGAACGATGCAATCAAGCCTGACCGAAGGTGACGCTATTATCGGAGTGGATAACAGGGCGGCTAATGATGGTTACGAAGCCTTGCTTGGTATCAATGATCGAAATGCCTTTGAACGCGCGAAAGCACAATATGTAATTGCCAAGATGAGCCATCGGGCGGTGGTTTTGGCAATGAGCGACCTCACCTCCACCTCGAGCCGAGTGGATGTAGATGATGCACAAGCAGTGGTCAAAAACACAGCTGAAGCTCTGATGCAAGTCCAAAGTTTTCTTGATCAGGTGCAGCGTACGCTTGCCGGCACGATTTTCAGCCCCAACCTGACAGAGACTCAATTGGCAGGCAAACGCTCTACGATTGATGGAGCGCGCGTCTCGATTAGTGCTGATGTGACGATGGTGACTGGAGCCTTGCAAGCCATCGACAATGCTCGGCTGACACGGACTACTAGCGTTGCTCAATTGGAAAACGCTTTAGCCACAGCCGAGGCTAATCTGCAGATTGCGGATACGAATCGCGAGACAAAAGTGGCAGCGGCAGACTCAACTGTGGCAATACAAAAAGCAGCTCTGACCTCTGCTCAAGCCCACTTGGCGTTCAAACAAGCTCCACCGCGCACGGTTGATGTGGCGTCTCTTCGTGCTCAAGTCATGGATGCAGCCACGGCCTACGCCCAAGCCGAGGAGCATCTGAACGATGCTCGTATTACTGCGCCAGTCGCAGGCACGATCGCGGATATTGTGCCGGCACTGGGTCAGCAAATCGGTGCTAGTCAGG
>CAZDER010000127.1:0-2480 GCA_964504505.1 uncultured Gammaproteobacteria bacterium
GAAGGCGGCGCTCACGTGCTTGCCATCTTCGACCAAGAACTTCTGTTGAAAACAGATCGGATTGATAGGATCATGCAGCGCGAAACTAGCTACAGGGATCTCATGACAGGGCATTCTAAGTGTTTTTTCAAACACCAACTTGTTGCCAGCAAACGAACCCTTGAACATTTCAGGTGTAAAGAGCATCGAACTTCGCCTCCTACGTTGCGTAGTGCAAACGCCACGCTATGACACCATTGATTCTTTTCTCCGTCAACGGAATACTCCAGTCATGTCTCGCCTGTTTTTCATCTTTGGACTGCTCGATTGGAGTCTTTTGATTGGCGTTGTGACCCTGACTTCAATAGGTTTAGTCGCGATTTATGGCATCGGCATATCCCAAGAACCAAGCCAGCTTTTTCCTTTTTACAAACAACTGGTGGCAACCGGGATCGGGCTCATCGTCATGACCTTACTCACGCTACTCGATTATCGTCATCTACGTTCTTTTAGTCTCATTTTATATCTAGCTGGTGCGGCTCTGCTCTTGCTAGTCGTCATCTTTGGTCAAACGGTTAATGGGACACGCGGCTGGTTTCATCTAGCTGGGCTATCCTTCCAACCTGTGGAAATCGGCAAGTTGACGCTGGTAGCCTACCTCGCCGCGCTCCTAGCACGCGCTGGCCGCGGACAGCTTACATGGCAACTCTTTGGTTTAAGTGGAGCTGCGACCGCACTCTACGCGGCGCTCGTCATGCTTCAACCAGATTTTGGCTCGATGATGGTCATGTGCGCAACTTGGGGCATCTTGTGCCTGTTCAAAGGTCTGCCTAAACGCGCTTGGCTGATTCTGCCTACAATCTTACTGGTGAGCACCTCGCTTTTATGGTCATTTGGTCTCAAGCCATACCAACGTGCACGCATCACTACCTTCTTGCATCCCAGCCAAGACCTACGCGGTTCAAGTTACAATGCCGCGCAAGCGCGTATCGCCATTGGCTCGGGAGGCTGGTTGGGCAAGGGCATCGGCGAAGGTTCACAAGCCCGTCTGCGTTTTTTACCAGAAGCTGCCACCGATTTTATGTTTGCGGTCTTGGGCGAGGAATGGGGGTTTGTAGGCGTACTGGTGATTTTGAGTCTGTTTGGCTTGATTCTGTGGCGTTACCTCGCGATCGCACAAGGCTCTGGAGACGATTTCGCCACCTTTTTGCTGCTCGGTCTTGGCAGCATTCTGTTTATCCATGTCACCGTCAATACTGGTATGAATCTTGGTGTTCTACCCGTGACTGGTATTCCTCTCCCCTTTTTATCCGCTGCTGCCTCGTACATGACCGTGACCTTTATCAGCGTTGGTTGCGCCGAAAGCGTGGCTGTGCGTCATCGCGGCTCAACTGGGACTTGAACATTTTACCGCCAGAAGATATGATCAGGTCACTTTTTGCGGGTATCGTATAGTGGTTATTATGAGTGCTTCCCAAGCACTAAAGGCGGGTTCGATTCCCGCTACCCGCTCCACCTCCCGCCAAGGCAACCACCCGCACAGTTTGCGCCAGCTTAGCTCAGTTGGTAGAGCAATGCTTTCGTAAAGCAGAGGTCCCGGGTTCGAATCCCGGAGCTGGCTCCATAGAAAACACCCCGCCCTTCGCGAAGAGCGGGGTGTTTTGTTGCGGTTCAGCTCTAAATAAGAACTCACAACGACGAAGTTTATCGACTTTGCCCAGACGGCGTGGTTTAATTCAAATCTCCATCCTTCTCGTATGCCACGCAAATCACTCACACCACGTACATCAAAAAATACACAACCTATTGATGCTATCATCTTGCAAAGCATTCAGCGAACCCGAGACATGAAACTTATTCCTGGACTTGAGGAATTTGATGCGACGAGTTCTGTGACCGAATTGGTGAGTTTGATTATCAAAAAAGCATGGGAAGCTAAGGCATCCGACATCCATATTGATCCCACACCAGAAATGGTCATCATTCGCTACAGGATTGATGGAATTACGTATGATGTGCTCAAAATTCCCAAGGAAGAACAGTCACTCGTCGTGACGCGTATTAAAGTGTTGTCTGGATTACGTACGGATGAACATTCTTCCGCTCAAGATGGACGATTTCGTATTTCTGATGGATCGTTGGATATTGATCTCCGTGTCTCCATTGTTCCGACGTTCAGTGGCGAGGATGTTGTGATGCGTCTTTTGGTGGGTGGAGCGCAGGTGATCAGTCTGGAAGAGCTTGGCTTTTCTGACAAAGATAGGGAAACGATCAAGCGATATATGCATAAGCCATACGGGATGATCTTGGCCACGGGTCCGACGGGTTCAGGAAAAACAACCACCCTTTACGCCGTGCTGCAGATATTGAATACGCGTCAAGTCTCTATTGTCACGATTGAAGATCCGATTGAATACTCCGTGCCTGGTATCACGCAAATTCCTGTGAATATCCAAACGAACCTTACGTTTGCTGCTGGATTGCGATCGATCGTGCGTCAA
>CAZDER010000128.1:0-1807 GCA_964504505.1 uncultured Gammaproteobacteria bacterium
TTGCCCTTAGTGCCAGTTCTAACACGCATGGAGGCGGCTGGCATTGAGATCGACCGCGCGTATCTTGGCGAACTGACGACGGAGTTTCGCGCCGAGCGGGCACGGCTGGAAAAGGAGATGGTCGAGATGGTCGGGCGGGGGTTTAATCCAGCTTCGCCCAATCAATTGATGGAAGTCTTGTTTACGGATTTGCGTTTATCGAGCCAAGGTATCAAACAAGGCAAAACGGGTTTTTCAACGGCGGCGGCGGAACTTGAGAAACTGCGCGGACAGCATCCTATTGTCGAAAAGATTGAGGATTATCGCGAAGTATCGAAGTTATTGTCTACCTATGTGGAGGTGCTGCCGTTACTGGCAGATGCGGATAATCGCGTGCATACGACGTTTAATCAGGCCGTGACAGCGACTGGACGCCTCTCGTCATCTGATCCAAACCTGCAGAACATCCCAGTCCGTACCGAGCTTGGACGACGGATTCGCGGTGCTTTTGTGGCACCCAAAGGACGGGTCTTGGTGGCGTGTGATTATTCGCAGATCGAACTGCGTTTGGCGGCGGCTTTGTCAAAAGATACAGCCATGACCGCAGCTTTTGTACACGGCGAAGATATCCATGTGGCAACGGCGGCTAAGATTTGTGGAATACCTGTGGCAGAAGTGAGTAAAGATCAACGCCGAGCGGCCAAAGCCATCAATTTTGGGATTTTATATGGGCAAGGCGCGCATGGTTTAGCAGCCACGGCTGGGATTCCGTATGTCGATGCCAAGCGGTTTATCGCCAAATACTTCGAGATATATGCTGGGTTTAGTCAGTATATTGAGGACACTAAGGCTTTGGCACGCACGCAGGGCTATGCAGAAACATTGTTTGGCAGGCGGCGACCATTGCCAGAGATTCTATCAGCGATTCCAGCAGTGCGAGCTGCGGCTGAACGCATGGCGGTCAATCTGCCACTCCAAGGCACGGCGGCAGATATAATGAAGTTAGCTATGATCGAGGTGGATCGGAAGCTTGCGAGCGTGTGTCCAGGGGCTAAAATGCTCTTGCAGGTGCACGATGAGTTGGTGTTGGAGGTGCCCGAGGCGGAGGCGTCACGAGTGGCGGCGTTTGTTAAGCAGACCATGGAGCAAATAGAGCAAGTCGGAGTACCGATCATGGTGGATGCTAAAATAGGCAGGAGTTGGGCAGAGATGATGTAAAAAACAGAGTTGTTGGAAGGAGAAGATCAGCGTGTTAAGGTGAGATGGTCATGTTAATCGTGTGTAGCGGACCAGATATGTTTCGGGCTTTGCAGAAAGCGCGAGAATTAGAAGTCGCATTTAAGCAAAAGTTTGATGCGACCGGGTTGTGCGTAGAGCGGATTGCTACGGGCAAGGAAGCGGTGACGGAGATTGCGGCGCGAGCTGGGGCAATTAGCTTGTTTACGACGCGACGTTTTGTGCGTACGGCGAATGTTTTAGCCGAAGCTTCTAAAGCTGGGCGAGCTACGCTAGCTAAAACGTTGGCGGGCGATCAAGACGGGTTTATCTTGTTGACGCTTGAGGATAAGCCGCCAGAAAAATCGATAATAAACGAACTGGGGACGATAAAAGTCGTGTCATACGATTTTCCTATGATGGACGTGAACACGTGTACTAAGTGGGCACTGGCAGAAGCGCGACAGATGGGTTTGGTAGACGAAAAAGCCGTGCGCGAGATTGTGGAGGCAACTAATGGAGATAGCTGGAGCTGTTTTTTTGAGCTGATGAAGCGAGCAGCCTGGGGTAGCTCCGAAACGGTCGATGGAGAGAAATCAGACAGGAGTATCTT
>CAZDER010000128.1:1817-2473 GCA_964504505.1 uncultured Gammaproteobacteria bacterium
GAGTTAGCCGATGCCTATCTGCGCAAACAGGCGGCTTGGTGGCAGGTGACGACGGATAACGCTTTAGAAAAACAAGCGCTCACGATCTTTTTAAATCAAGCACGAGCGGCTATACGCGTCCGCGATGGGGCATTGGAGGGCATCCATCCTTTTGTGGCTCGTAAACTGTGTGGGCAGACGTTAGAGGGTACAGACGCAGCCTTGGCGTGCTTGCTAGAGGGCTTTTTTTTACAACGCAGCGGCTATGCTAATGAGAAGGAGGTGTTGGGGGTTTTGTAACAAAAAACCCTCATGAACAGAGGGTTTTTTGTTCGGTGGATTATTTGACGGTTAGAGCGTTAAGCTTGCGTTGTGTAGCCGAGATGCGGTGGGCGGCTTTGTTAGGATGAAACAGGTGGTTCTTGGCAGCCTTAGCCACGATTTGTTGGAGCGATCCACTCAACGCCTTGGCTTCAGTGGCACTGCCAGCCTTGATGAGGTCGTTCATGCGCTTAGTGAGAGCCTTAACGTGGGTCTTGAGGCGTACATTGCGAGCGGCGCGGCGTTCACTTTTGCGCACATCTTTGATAGCAGCATGCTTATTTGGCATAGGATAACGATGATAGTAGTGGATTTTTTAATTGACGTCAACCATGGAGGTTGTCTGGTGAAACTGT
>CAZDER010000129.1:0-2471 GCA_964504505.1 uncultured Gammaproteobacteria bacterium
TCTGCATGAGAATCGGAAACCCATTTGGGGATCATCTTGCGTGAGACAAGTCTGATCCTCGTCTGCGTTTTTGGAATAGTCGTGTATATCTTTCTCACGTCATTTTTCCCCATGTGGTGGTTTCGCGGAGGTCCGTATGTGCCTTCGGTAAGAGAAAAAGTCGCAAATATGATCGCGTTGGCGCAGATTTCATCATCGGATATTATTTATGATCTTGGATCTGGAGACGGAAGATTGGTTTTTGCGGCATTAGATGCCGGGGCAAAAAAGGGCACAGGTTACGAAATCAATCCTATATTAGTGAAAAAATCGCAATGGTGGGCGCAGCGAAAAAAATACGGCGAACGAGCCTCGTTCGTGTGTCAATCCATGTTTGGCGCATCCCTGCACGATGCGGATGTGGTTTTTTTGTATCAATTATCAAAAACCATGGTGTTATTGGAAGAAAAACTTTTGAAAGAATTAAAGCCTGGCGCGCGCGTTGTGTCATCAACCTTCCCGTTTAAAGACTGGAAACCCGTGAAAATCGATGGCAAGGTGTTGTTGTATATCAAGGATGCGAGTGTGCCCGTTTGAACAGTTAGGGCATCATCCATTGACTAACCTCCCAACCTTCGTTATTCTCTCCCTGCTTGTTGCGACGGGTTAAGAGCGCGCGCCGGCGTAGCTCAGTTGGTAGAGCAACGGTTTTGTAAACCGTAGGTCGTCGGTTCGAATCCGACCGTCGGCTCCATGATAAATCAAAAATCAAAAATCGAAACTCAAAAATAAAGACGTAGAGCAGCCTACGCATTTTTGCTTTTTGACTTTTGATTTGTGATTTACTCCACGATATATGTCCCAAGATAACCTCATCAAACTGCAGTGTACGCAATGCGGTAAGACAAACTACCACTCGCGTAAGAACAAAAAGACCATTAAGGCTCGTTTAGAGCTGAAGAAGTTTTGTAAGACCTGCGGAGGCTCGATTACGCACAAGGAAAGCAAATAACGTGAATCGTGAATTGTGAGAAAAAGGAGACGGGCTGATGCTCGTCTTTTCGTTCCATGCTTCACGACCACCGTGTACACTCCTTGTCATGCACAATTTATTGCGTAGAATCTGGCAATTGGTGGGCGTGTTTGGTGTGATGGCAGGTGTCGTAAGCGCGTGCCTCATGACCATGGAGATCGTGGCCGGACGATTACTCGCTCCATTTGTCGGCGTGTCGATCATCCCATGGGCGAGCGTGCTTGCAGTCGTGATGGTGGCTATGGCGCTTGGATACTATCTCGGAGGGGTAGGTACGCGGCGCGGTTTGTCTCTGCGGGCGATGGGTATCGGCGTATGTGTTGCCGCTCTTTGGATCGCTGTCATGAGTCCTCTGGCGTATTGGTTGGGGACGCATCTACTCACCTTGCCGTGGTCTTTGGCGACAACAGCTCTTTTGTTGAGTACGATGCTGCTCTTTGTTCCTGCCAGCCTTTTAGCGGCGGTACATCCCTGTTTGATGGCGCGAGTTGTGACCGAACGCGAATCTACTGGACAGACGGTCGGCACCTTAAATGCTTGCGCGGCTATTGGCAGCATCGTGGGCACGTTCCTAACGGGTTTCGTTGGATTGATGTGGTTAGCGTTGCCAACCACCTTTTATATGACGGCTGGTCTGCTTAGCGTAGTTGGGCTGGGTATGTTGTGGGTACGTCAAGCCGAGCATACTTCGTCCGTACAGTTTGCTATTACGCACTCTCGACCAAAAACTAGCTACGCCGTGCTCGCTTGTGTGACTGGGTTTGTCCTCATGGCACTCGAAGTAGCTGCGGCGCGTGCTTTGGCGCCGTATTTAGGTGTTTCGATTTTTACCTGGACGAGCATCATTGGCGCGGTGTTGATTGGCATCACGCTTGGTAACGTGTTGGGTGGTATCTTGGCTGATCGCGAAGGTCTGCCTGCTCGTTTAGGCCACACGCTCACATGGGCTGGCGTGGCTGTGTTGGTCGCGACCTGTCTAGTCGGTATTGGCGGACCTATCTTTGTCGCGGTGGACTTGCCATTGGCTTTACGTACGGTCTTATTTGCCATTATTGCTTTTTTGCCACCCGCCTTGCTGCTAGCCATGGTGACCCCGCAGCTAGTCAAGCTTGCCGCGGATGACATGCAGAGCGTCGGTTCGGTGGTGGGTAGCTTGTCGGCTTGGAATACGTTAGGTGGTTTGATGGGTGCGCTCTCAAGCGGATTTGTGCTGATTGCCTGGCTCGGCACGCGTACTTTACTCATGTCGCTTGCCGCGTTACTGATTATCGTTGGCGTTGCCTATCTCTGGCCACAGCGTCCGTGGAGCCGTCGTCAGAGCGTTTTAGTAGGTTTGTTTTTTCTGATGCAGTTGCTGCTGCCGCGTACTTGTTTCTTGGAAACGCAGTATTATTGTATCCAAGTACTCAACAATATCGGCTCTACGGCAGACAATCCTAGTTATATGTTGCGCCTCGAT
>CAZDER010000130.1:0-2409 GCA_964504505.1 uncultured Gammaproteobacteria bacterium
ATCAAGAGTTGGTTAGATTTACTGCATCTTTGCCAAGTGCGTGGCTGCTCCATAGTGGTCACGGCAAATACATTTTGAAGGAAGCCTTGAAAAATGTGCTCCCGCCAGAAGTCTTATCGCGCAAAAAACGCGGCTTTCAAGTGCCGCTTGCCAGCTGGTTTCGTGGAGACTTGAAAGCGGTGTTTGAGGAACGCTGTCTTGCGGACAGGAGCGCGCTCTTAAAAGTCTGTCAAAAAGAGGCAGTCGCTCATCTGCTTCATGAAAACATGCAAGGCGTTGATCATGGCAACAGGTTGTGGATGCTGCTGACACTTTCGACGTGGCTCACGAAAAATAGTTGATTTTTACGCTCATTTTCGCTAAGCTCTGCTCAATCTATGGCTGCATCAAAACGTGTACTCGTGACTGGCGGAGCGGGCTTTGTCGGCTCGCATCTTTGTGATCGTTTACTGGACGATGGGCACGAGGTTATTTGTTTGGATAATTTGATGACTGGCTCGATGCAGAATATCGAGCATCTGCTCCAGAACGCTCTTTTTTCATTTGTGAAGCAAAACGTGCAGCAACCATTTTCTGCCCCAGTTGATTGGATTTTTAATCTAGCTTGCGTAGCTTCACCCGTTCACTATCACGCCGATCCAGTGGAAACCGTGCGTACAAACGTCTTAGGCATGATCAACATGCTTGACCTCGCTCGCTCAACTGGCGCGCGCATCTTGCAAGCGTCAACATCAGAGGTCTACGGTGATCCGCTCGAACATCCGCAACCAGAGACCTATTGGGGCAACGTCAATCCCATCTCGCGTCGTGCGTGTTATGACGAGGGCAAACGCTGTGCGGAGACGTTATGTTTTGATTATCATCGTGAGTTTGGCGTTGACATTCGCGTCATTCGCATCTTCAACACCTATGGTCCGCGCATGGCAAAAGACGATGGTCGCGTTGTTTCAAACTTTATCTTGCAAGCCTTACGCGGCGAAGATCTCACTATCTACGGAACTGGCAAACAAACGCGCTCATTTCAATATGTAGATGATTTAATCGAAGGCATGATGCGCATGATGCAAGTGGATGGGTTTGTCGGACCTGTAAACGTAGGCAATCCTGGCGAGTTCACTGTGGATGAGTTCGCGAAGCTAGTGATCGAGATGACGGGAACATCTGTCTGTGCCAAATACGCAAACGGTCCTAGCGTGTACAGCGAATACGATGTTCGTCAGCGTAAGCCGGACATTACGCTCGCGAAAGAAAAATTGGCTTGGGAGCCAAAAGTTCCGCTACGTGAGGGGCTCGAGAAGACGATTGAGTATTTTAGAAAAGTTGCTTAACGGCGATAAGACTATGAAAAAATCAAATTCAGAGGTATACGATAAAATCGTACAACTGAAATTCACTCTTATTTCATGTTCTCCCCCGCCCTTCGCGAAGGGCGGGGGAGCTAGAGGGGGTGGCGTCGGAGAAGCTCGATCCGGGCTCCACCTCCCCTAACCCCTCCTTCGTAAGGAGGGAAACATGAAGAGATCGACCAAGATGAAAAAGTTCTAATTTAAAACGGTATCCAACTTTTATTTTATGCAGAAACGTGCACTCATTTTTTCCACCGCGTATTTCCCGATGGTGGGCGGAGCAGAAGTCGCGATGAGGGAGATCACCGACCGTTTACCTGCTTGGCAGTTCGATTTGTTTTGCGCCAAAATCAAACCAGGGCTTACTTGCACCGAGCGCATCGGCAACGTCACGGTACATCGTTGTGGCATCGGTCAGCCCATCGACAAGTATTTGTTGCCAATCACAGGCGTGTGGCGAGCTTTGCGCGTGGGTGGCTTTGGATATCGCGGCGTGATTTGGTCGCTGATGGCAAGCTACGGTGGATTTGCGGCGCTTGCCTATACTTGGGTAAAGCCGTCGATACGGATGTTGTTAACTTTGCAAGAAGGCGATCCGCTCGAGCACTATGCCAAACGCACAGGTGCGTTAACGTTTCTGCATCAACACATTTTTAAACGTGCTAACTCGATCCAATCCATCAGCAAGTTTTTGGCGGCTTGGGCAATCAAGATGGGCTATCAAGGCACGCCAGAAGTGGTGCCAAATGGCGTGGACATCCAGCGTTTTTCAGCGCGTATCTCGACCGCAGAACGTACGCGTTTACGTCAGGAGTTTGGTTTTATAGATACGGACATCGTCATTGTCACCGCTTCACGCCTCGCGCTCAAAAATGGGGTGGACGACATGATCCGTTCGCTCACATTCTTACCTACCAACTATAAAGTCCTGATTGCTGGCGAGGGCGAAGATCACGATAAACTCACGGCGTTGGTTGATTCGAAGGGCGTCAAGGAGCGCGTCGTGTTGCTCGGAACACGTGGACATAGCGAATTGCCAGGTATCCTACAATCCGCCGATATC
>CAZDER010000131.1:0-2282 GCA_964504505.1 uncultured Gammaproteobacteria bacterium
TAGCTTGCGGGTGTGGAAGCTGGGTGAGGTGCAGCCTAACGCGACCGGGCATATTCGCATCAAAGGATTTTTTATTGGTGCTTTAAGTGCGGATACGGCTATCCAGGTTTTAGCTACGTATCGGGAAGCGGAGAGTACGAGTATAGCCGAGAAAACCGTTTTGTTGACTGTGCACGCCGTTAACAGCGTGTTGGCTGGTAATCTTTTGTTCGCTCCGCGCGTCACAGCTCACGAACCGACGCAGATTCGTTATGTGATTGCCAATTTAGGTAAGCAAACTATGGAGGATATGCGCGCGCGTATAACTTTCCCAACTGGTTTTATTCCAGCGACGGCCACCACTTCTGGACAAATCGACTTGGCTAATCACGTGGTGACGTTTCCACTGGGACAGCTCTTACCCAACGCTTTTTATACGGCGACTTTTTCGGGACTTTTTCCTTCGAATGTAGGTGAGGATGCCTTGTTTAAGGCAGAGACTGGCAGATTAGGTGCGGATGGAACGTTTTTGACTGCAGCTCGCAGCGAAGCACGCGTTGTGATCGCGCCTGGCGATCTTATCATCCAGCTAGTGGCTAATGGCACAGATAGCGAACGTTCGATCGAACCCGGCGAACCAGTGCGTCTCACGCTAGAATATCAAAACGTCAGCACTGAATCGGTGAGCGATGTGCAAATCCGCGTACAAGCCGAATCCATCCTTGATGGACGCTCGACTACGGGCACCTCGTTACTTGATTGGACACAACTTGATGATCCTGCCCAAGGTGTCTCGTCTACCAAGCCGCGTTTACAGAGTTTAAGTTATGACAAAACGCGCCTGCCTGCCTTAGCCGAGCTGCTTGCGCAAGGACGAGGTTCGTTGGATATCGGTTGGCCAAGTTTACTGGTGGCTAGCGGCACCAAAGACGCACTCATCCGCTTGACGGCAGAGGTGCGGCTTATGGTTATGGGCGAAAAAACCGTGCGCATATTGCACACTCAACCCATCAATTTACGTTATCGCAGCGACGCTGATGTAGTGGTCGAGCCGCGCTACTTTACAGAAGAAGGCGCACCGATTGGGGTGGGTCCGTTACCGCCAGTGGTCGGCAAGGCGACTACCTATCGTGTGTTTTGGCATCTGCATAAAACTCTGCATGAACTGAACGACGCTAAGATTTCCGCGAGTTTGCCCAAAATTGTGACTTGGGCAGGCAATGTCGAAGCTGCCACCGGCACGCTTGCGTACGCTGAAAACACGCGCGTTGTAACATGGACGCTCGGTCAGGTGGCTAACGATACGCATGAGCTAGACGGTTGGTTTGATGTAATGGTGACGCCGCAAGCTCTCGATGCGGGTAGATTTGCGAGTTTGTTAGGTGAAACTTCTTTTCAGTTTCAAGACGGGCTGCTGCACGAAAATATACTGCGTACGCAACCAGCCTTGAACACGGATTTGAGCCAAGATGAGGGAGCTAGAAACAAAGGCGTGGTGAGAACAGAATAACTTGCATACGAAAAAGTGTGGTAAGATAGTTACCTATGCTTGACCTACTGTGGAAACATATACAAGCGCATCCATGTCACTATGTAGTGAGCATTTTTATCCTTTTCGGGATAGGTGCTGCGGGTATGAATATGCGGTCAGCTTCTGCGAGCTTAGTGGTAAATACGAATAGGAGTTCTGTTGAAGCAATCAATAGCTTAAATGCAACTCAAGCCGCGTTGAGCCGTTCATTTTCTCGTCTTTCAAGTGGGCAAAGACTAAATACAGCATCTGATGATGCGGCTGGATTGGGTGTTTCACAGGCACTGGAAGTACAAAGACATGAGGCAGAGACAGTGTTACAAGAAATAACGACCGTGCTCACTGTCGTCTCGACGGGTGAATCCGTGGTGACAACAACGAAAAACGCACTTACCAGGCTTGGTCAACTCGCGGCAACGAATTCGGCGCATCCTGAAAGAAGGAGAGCCGAGGCAACCAGAATTCTCCGCGGTCTAACAGAAGCGCGACAGCAGTTGAGGATTGTAATGCCACTGGCTAATCAGGTGCGAGATGAGGATGCCGAAAACATGGTGCGAGGATTGAATAGAGTGATCGACGAAATCATTCCAGCCGTTTCAAACTATTTCAGAATCAGTAGATCAAGCAGCAGACTAAGCACAAGGGTCTTTCAGAACACGATCAGCGGACAATTACTTGCTTTGCAGACACAGGAACAGGCAACCTTGCAAATAATTTTGAATATCGACGCGATGGCAAACGATCGGATGCAGGAAGCAGAAGATTTTATGGG
>CAZDER010000132.1:0-2272 GCA_964504505.1 uncultured Gammaproteobacteria bacterium
TTGCCGGCAGCGGTAACGACGCCATTGCGCTCGTCAACACGGGGTCAACAAAAATCGCCGCACCACGCGTCGAAGGTACGCTCAGAGGCGAAGTGCGCACGCTTGTGGTTACAGGTGATGCGGCTGTTGCAGGTAACACCGCCTCGGGGCTTTTAGACGGTAGAGAAATCCTCAGCCACGGCCCTGTCAATGGCCTCTTTTGGGCTTTTATCAATCAATACGAAATAACCCACAGCAGTTTCGTCGTAAGCTCTTCTGTAGGCCTTAGCGATCTGAGACCCGCTCCCAGTGATGAAATCGTTGTCATCGCTAGCGCCGGGGATGTGAGTGCCTTGGCTGACGACGACTTTTTGGATCTGTTGGAGACGTTTGGTGGAAGTCGAAGCCTAGGCGCACTTGCCGCAGACCAAGCTTACGTTCTCGTAGGGCAAGCAGGCCTTGGCGCTGGAGGTGGTATCGAGCGCATCTCCGCTGCTGGCGAAGTAGCTACGGTAGCTACAGTACTCGTGGGCAGCACAGCGATGGGGTTTGCCTCACGCGTCACCAAAGTGGATTCCGCCAATATCGCGGTAGGAGCTATTGACAGCAGCCATCTCGCCAACAACTTTCAGATAAGTGGCGACCAGGTGGCGCCTGGATCTCTCGGTGGTGAGCACCTCTCGGTGCCGTTAAGTCTGGGCGCACTGCACGTTGGAGCAGACAAAATCGGGATCAATAAACCGATTCCAGCTTATGAGCTGGATGTAACAGGTACGATCAATGCCTTTGCCGTGCGTGTGAATGGCGAACTTATTGGGCCAGCCGGGGAAGATCCGCGTTGGGATGATGTGACGGGAGGAAACACCTCCCGAGAGCCTTATATTGGCATTGGTACGGGCAACGCGGCGCTAACGCGGCCCCTGACCATTCAGGGAGTAGGCTCCGTCGGTAGTGTTCTACAGTGGCGATTTGGTCTAACCGCAAACACCAGCCCCGGCTACAACACCTTCTTTAATATGGATAATGGTGGTTTGAGCCTGGGAACTGAGGGGGCAGCTAAATCGATCCGCATCCAGACCCAACCGCCTAATGGCTCCGTGACCACCCGAATACTTATCAGGCCCGAAGGTCAAGTCGTCATTGGCGATTTAGACCCAGGGGCGGGCGACGCTCGCAAGCTCATTGTGACAGGCATAACCTCCACGTTTGGTTTGCAAGCAAAAGCTGGGTGGACGTACACACGGAATGATACTCTTACTGCGGGAGGCGTTGCCGCTGACGAAAAGTGCAACTGTGACACCAATGACCAAACCGCAGACTGCAACGTAAACTTCTTTGACACACTCACCGATCACGGCGAAGAGTGCAAGGACGCGACTACTGGGGGTTACTACGTGTTTACGAAATCAACGGATCTAGGGCCTTATAATAGCTTCGTGGCCGAGCACGATGGAAGGATTCGTGTCAACGGGAATTCCAGCATGTTTTTTGGAGGCACCACACGCCAAATGTTGAATCTATGGAACGACGCTTATGGTATCGGGGTGCAGGCTGGGACGCTCTATCAAAGAACGGGCCGCGAGTTCGCCTGGCATCAGAATGGGGTGCATGACAACGCTGCAAGCGCCCCTGGATCGGGCGGTAGGGTTATGATGTCGCTGAAAGCAGCCAGCACAGCAAGTGACTCTGCAGTCACCTTGAACGTCAACGGCAACACAGCCATCACAGGTCATCTGAACGTGGACGGGACTCTCAGCGCCTCTGTCGGACACGCAGTAGGAAAGATTTATTATGCCTCGAATAGCAATGGCTCGGGCGGCGGCTATATCGAGTGGTTTCCAGCGACCGATATGCCAAACGAGCTGCAAATAACCGGTGCGAGCGGCGTCAATCTGACCAAGTTGCATCTACGTGCCAGCGACACCACTATCTATGGCAACCTGGTCGCTACCGGTCGGGTGAGCGCTGCTGGGTTTGATTTGGAGTGTAAGTCTTTTGAGGCACAGAATATGGGCGAGTCATGCGATACTTGGAATGGAGGTGGAGTTGACAATGTCTACCAACACAAGCTCTTCGGCGTATGGTCTAGCGGATGTCAGGTAGACGTACCTGGGCAGGCTTACGGAGTATGTATCGTGTGCTGTAAATAGACTGCACTCCATAAAGTTATCCGCTACCCGAATTTCTCGAGTCCAGCCGATGTTGTAACCCAAGAGTCACACTGCCGCGGCGGCGCAACTCATCGGTGTTATAGAGAATATAACGAGCTTCGATCTTGTCGATGAGCTTCTCT
>CAZDER010000133.1:0-2244 GCA_964504505.1 uncultured Gammaproteobacteria bacterium
AAATACAGCACAAAACAGGGGGTTTTGTCAAGGCTTTTAAGTCAGGTGTCCACTTATTTTTTTGCACCATTTTTGCTAGATTCTTGGCTCTGCTAAGCCACGAAACGCGGACTTGACACTAAAATAAAGCACCCCGCCTCTCGTGAGAGGCGGGGGCAGGGAGACGCAGCAAGCGTTAAGTTCTTGAAAAGTTTGGCGGACAGTGTTCTAGAAGCCCTCGCTCGTGAGCTGGCGGACGATCAGGATCATGACTGCCGGTGCTGTACCGAGACGGTTCAGAAGCTCAACCACTCGCTCACAGGCGATTGAGCGGAGTTCTGGTCGCCCCAGGCTCATAATGAGTCGCAGTGGTTCGATCAAGTCGACGTCCGTCTTCTCGGTAGTGGTCTGATACGCCTGACCGATTGCCCTGATCATCCGCATAGACAAGCCTTCGTAGGCCAGCACTCGGCAGTGTCTCACATCGACTTCAGGTGCGAGTGCCGCCTCAACAAGAGCACGGAAGACGCTCTCGCCCACCTCGCGAGCATGAACCTGATCGGCGCTCGGGGGAAACTCTGACACTCGACACGGCTGTAGCCTAGCTGGTCTCTCATCCGTACTGCCCGCGAAGAAGGCGGACAGCTCCTCAATAGGTACATCCGTTGTATCCAGCGGTCGTTGCCCCTCGACATGGGTTGAGAAAGCGATTGGTGGAGTTGGTGGAGCACTCAAGCCCATGAGCGTCGGACTGGGCGGCGTGCTCGGCGGTTTGGGAGTGGTGGTAGCATCGGTCGTCGGCGACCAGTTGATCCCGGATGGATTTCCACACAAGAAAGTTCTGCCGTCGTGGTCGTCTTCTGGCTTCTTGCCTTCCATTGCCTGTCTCCACTCTCTGGTTTGAGGGGCAAAATTGCCCGTAGCATCAAACGCGATGCCTCCAAAGAGTTTCATTTTTAGCACTATTTTAGCGGTTTTGTCAAGCTAGCTGCACACTTCTAACCTTGAGAACCGACGACCTTCATCACGGTCGTGGACGCAGTGGTGAGCTCATCGAGCAACTCCCGTATACGTGTCTAAGCGCTATGCCTGACATCTGGACGAACAATCCTGCTCCTATTCACGACTGGCAACAAATCCATCTTGACCCCGTGTCAAGTCCACCTATTTTTCTGCCTATTTTTCATGCCACATTTGCTCGATTCTTGGCTGTGTTAAGCCGCGAAACGCGGACTTGACACCAAACAAAGTGAGCAAATCCTGCTCGTGTGCTATATTTTCTTTCATATGCCAGAAAGATCACCAAATCTAGTGCAGATCGCTGCAGCTGCAGCCGTGCTAACTTTTGGCGGTGCCAACCGCGCTAATCCAGCTCATGATAGAGATACATCCCACCCTCCCGAATCATCCATAACGCCTCGCGCAGAAAAAGCTGACGGGTTGTTTGCCACCCATGGCGAGCAATTTGATAGACAAGTAGCAGCACTTGTCGCTAGCGTAAAAGATGATATTCAAACCCTTTTCCCGGCTCATAAACCCAGTCCCGAAGACGCCCTCCATGGAGATGTGGAAGCCAAAGCTCGTGTTGCCGTCACCGAAATATTAAAAAATTTGCGCGAAGATATCGTCGATGCTCTTCAGCAAGAAACGGAAATAAGTTGTACTAAGGAACATTATCCAGGCTCCCATGAAGATAAAAATGCATACCAACGCGCTCTTACGTTAGCCATCACTACGAATGTGCTCCATTTATTCGAGACCAATCGTTCAACTCTGTTCTCCAATCCTACTACGCGAGAAGTCCTGATTGATGCGTTTAACGCATGGCGCGTTGCGCTTGATCCAAAATCAATCGCGGCACAAGAAAAACGCGCGACCATAATCAACCCAACCAGTCTAATCCATACGGCAGATGGAATAACCACCACGGTCGAAGCACCGCGCCGCCTCATATTGAATACGGAGGCGGATAGAGTGATCGTGGACAGTGCCTTAAACAACAGCGTCAAAGACCTACCAGCCCCTCCAGGCATCGACGTCTTTACGATTCCAGCACCGTGGAGTCCTTAACGCGCGGAGACAGATAACGTGCTTGACCCAACCGACGAGCGACGATAAGCTAACGCGCATTGGAGAGGTGTCAGAGTGGTCGAATGAGCTGGACTCGAAATCCAGTATACCCGTAAGGGTATCCAGGGTTCGAATCCCTGCCTCTCCGCCAAATTGTACTTTCAGCAAAATCGTAAGAAGTTGCCTCGGCGCGTT
>CAZDER010000134.1:0-2201 GCA_964504505.1 uncultured Gammaproteobacteria bacterium
GAGCGTACGCTCGAGCTCGGCGATCTGCTCCTCGCTGTAGGTGAGTCCACGGGCGGCAGCGATTTCCGAAGGCGAGATGAAGTCCTGCCCGAGGATCTCCCGAGCGAGGCCGAAGTCGGGGAGCTTGGCCGTGTAGCGGCCGATGAGCGCCGCCAACTCCTCCTTGAACTCGCCGCCACGGTTGGCGAGGCGCTGGAGGTCGTCCTTGTCGGACTGGGTGGCGTCGAGAACGTCCTCCATGAGGCGGAGGATGTGCTTCTTCTGACAGGGCGTGACGTTGGTCATCGCTGACTCCTTTTGTCTTGACTCGTCATCGGACGGTCACGGCTGGCCTCGAACATGAGGCAGGCGCTTCAAACAGCAAGATCTGCCGTGCAAAGCGCCTATCTCATGTAAAAATCAATTCTTGCATGTCAAAGAACAAGACGAAAATATACCATATTTTGGCCAAAATGTCAATGTTTTGCACTCAAAATCGGACTTTTTGTGGGAGATCTTGGCGATCTTTGGCTACACCGAAAGGCCAAATGAACGCTCTCCAAAAATATGCGGTAGCGTCTCCGACCACTGTTTGATTTGTTGGATCAGGGTGTTCCAATGCTCAATACAATGGGTCACCACGTAAAAACAGCAGATTCATCTGCTGTTTTTACGTCCCAAAATACTAACTACTCACACCCACACACGGTTACAATTCCCGATTCTCGACCTGACCCCAATCCTTCTTGACATCATTTGAACCATTTGTCTTAATGAATACATAGAGAAATCACTAATCTTTTTTTATGCAAGTTGAACTAGATCCAACGACTATGCCCAAAATTTCAGGTGCGAAGGTCGCAATCCTGCAAGCGAAGTGGTATCGCGAACCGATTGATCGCATGGTTACTAAGACCATAGAACTTTTGGAGACAGCTGATTGTCCAACACCGGAAGTGCATTTATTGCCAGGTTCACTTGAGCTACCTTTGGCTGCGCAGGCACTTATGCGAAAAGGGGGATATGATGCCATTATCTGTTTTGGTGCGATTATGAAAGGAGAGACGTATCATTTTGATATGATCATGAATATGTGCGTCGACGGTTTTAACCGAGTTATGCTGGGAGAAGGTATACCGATCATTATGGAGGTTCTCCCAATTTCAAGCGTTCAGCAGCTAAATGCACGCAGTCAGGAAGATTCTTTTAACAAAGGTATTGAGGCTGCGATGGCAACGGCAGAGATCATTGATTGGCGACGACGTAATCTTGCGTAGTGTGTTAAGGCGTATTCACATTGTTGCCGGGTTCATTCATAAAGATATTTGCGCATTGATGATTGACGCTGCCAAAGATGAGGCGAAAAACTTGGGTTTTGTGATCGATAGGTGTGTATGGGTTCCCGGATCACTTGAAGCACCTTTGGCCGTGAGTATGTTGATAGAGAAGGATCTGCCTGATGCCATTATCGTTTTTGGTGTTCAACAACAAGGAAAGACAAAACATGGAGAAGTGATTGCGAATCAAGCGACGGCTGCGTTACTAAATCTTCAATTACAACATCGAATGCCGATGGCTATTGCGATTATTGGTCCTGATGCAACGTTGGAGTATGCACGGGAAAAGTCTGATCGAACGGCGCGTAAGGCTCTACGCGCAGCTGTTTATATGGCAAATCTTGTTGTCAGCGCATGAGGGGTCGTTACTTGTCGGATAAAATGCGACAAGTAACGACTTGACCCCAATCTTGCAAGGAACATGAAATGAAGCTACTCTTCTGGGCGTACATCACACTCGCCATCATCGCGATGGCAGTAACGTACAAGGCCACCTCTCACAGATGGTGGTCGCTGACCGTTCTGTTCACCATACTTTCGGCGTACTGGATCGCACGCTGCTTCCAGACACGAAGGGAACTGAAGTCAAGGGCTGTATTCACTCGCAGTAAGGAGATCTCATGACCACAACCGCTTCGATTCATCCGACCACGCTTCGTCTGCTTAACCTTGACCGGCCAAAGCTCGAGCTGTTCCTTCTGGTCATGCTGACGCTGACGATGTCGCTGTTTGCCGGGCTGCCTAGCCACGGTGTCTACGAGCTGATGCTCGAGCACGGTCTTGTCGAGAATTACCCGCAGTTCGTTCTGATTTGGATGACAAACGGCGTCTTCTGGGCGTTCACGTTTTTGCCGGTGCTCAGTTTCCAGGTCGACAAGGACAGGC
>CAZDER010000135.1:0-2119 GCA_964504505.1 uncultured Gammaproteobacteria bacterium
GTGTGCTAGCAGAGGCTATGGATAGAGTGTTGGTTTGGCACGCCTCGACCACGACACCACTCTGGATGGATACACAAACCAAGGCACGGACATTTAAGCTGGCTTTGAGTGGAGCGCATGAAATCAATGTGATTCCTGTTCAAGGTCAACTTAACTTTGACATGAAGCTCCAAGATACGCGTCGTGGACGTGAGTCAGGTAGGGTGGTTTTCTCGTTGAGCAAAAACGGCGAGCTTTTGTGGTCGAACACCTTAAACTTGAGTAAAGTGGAGGGAGCGAGCTCATCTCGAAGCTACGATCAAAGCTTTGCTTTTAAGGATCTAACGGCTGGAGTTTACAAGCTCAACATCGCAGCTGACGATGACGTTTTGATTCGAGAAATACGCTCACCTCTCATGCATTGGGTACTCGGTCCGCGTTTAGCTTGGGCAGATCAAGCAGGTTATGCTACGCCGTCGCTCGCTGGTTTGGCATGGACTAATTCTCAACACATTGTGGCGGAAACGTTTCAAACCAAGGGTCTGCAAGTGCTAAGTTTTGATGCAATACGAGTACCAGTGAAACGTGTCCAGACAGAATACCGACTAACGCGAGCTAATCATGATCGTTTCACCACCTCGACCATTCGAGCACCCCGAGGCAATATTCGTCTTTTAGGAGATGGCTACTTTGCGCTCGCGCCGGATTTACTATTTTTACCTACGCCGAGACGTTTGACCGAAGCATCTGACCTTGAAGGTGAAGGTATTAAAGCGGTGTTGACCAAGTACGAGGCACCTAAAGCACTGGCAGATGGCTGGTACGAATCTTGGCACGCTTATACGATCAAACCTCGTTTAGGTCTTTTACGTCTCATTATTGGCGCACCAGGTCTGGAAGCGAATCACGTCACGATTGATGTGCGAGCGGTGCACCTTTCGTATCGTCGCGGAGTTTTATCTTGGCAGACTTGGAGCCGTATCATTGGGCATGAAATTATGGCGATCAGACGTGCTTTATGAAGTTTTCTCAAGTTCTCCGCGAGAGCGTCCGTCAGGCTGGCTACGCGATCTTCAGCTTCGGCGGGTTAAGTGTGTTGCTCGAGCGTTTGATGACTGGTTTTGTCACGCCTTATTTCAACCCTTACCTACTCGTAACGGCTGGACTCGTTCTGATGCTAGCAACGACGCAAAACATACGAGGTACTCGACGCGGTCGACTCGTGGTCGGAGGAGGATTGTGGTTGGGATTGAGCATCTGGATGGTCGTAATCCATAGATCTGATGAGCAGTTATTGCGAGGTGGAGTTCTGGTTTTACTCGCAACCATCTTCTTCGTGAGCGTGTATTTTGAAGATGTATAACGCAAAACCCCTCTTTCGAGGGGAGTTGATGCTGGTGCACTCGAGACGATTCGAACGTCTGACCTCTTCCTTCGCAGGGAAGCGCTCTATCCAGTTGAGCTACGAGTGCATTTTAGGTTTTACGAGCTAGATCTTCAAAAGCCGACCAACGATATCAGAAACATACTCGCCGCGCAAGTCCATATCTTCGCGTAAATACTGCTTCAAATGCTGGCGGACCTCGAGTGGATTTTGCTCATCTAACAAGATGCGTAGACGAGGAGTGAGAATGCTGCGGGTATCTATGTACAGAATCTTGAGCATGGGTGGCTGGTAAATAATCGAGAATGTTTCGAGGTCTTGATATAAATAGAGTTTGCCGCTGATAACTAAACCGTTGTTACCGAGCTGGATTAACATCGATACAGGTTCTTGACGATTAGCAAACAAGAGCAGGATGCTCATGAGCAGAATGAGAAACGCAAACAGAAAATTAGCCGTATACACGGCATAAGCCACTAAAAAAATGGCAGCCAAAATCATGATGACGTACCAACTTCGACCACGCTCACGTTTTTCGAAAGAGGGGACTTCCCAGACAAAGGTATCCTGGGCTAACACCAATGCCTCAACGGTTTCTGGCGACAAGGGGATCATATATAGATAAGTATAAAGCACAAACACCGATCAGGAAACCCAGGGAGTGAGTTCACGGCTTGCGTTTTTTTGTCGCAGCCCGCATAATCTAACAATTATGCATAAAATCATTACAGGCATCCTAGTTTTTCTTGGCGTTAT
>CAZDER010000136.1:0-2105 GCA_964504505.1 uncultured Gammaproteobacteria bacterium
AGCTCCAAAAGCGTATCGTCAACTTGCCGTGCCCCAAGTGCAGCAGGGGGAAGGTTGGCGTAAACGAGACTGACTACTACGAGTGTCGTGCTTGCCACACGCAGTTTTCGACCTCGGGCATTGTGGACTGTGAGAACCCCGATCGGACGCTGTTGCTCGACGCGCGGCACGACCAGATTATCCCTGTGCTGGTGCTCCAGCGCAATGGCGAGGGGAAGTTCCCACTCGATCAGGCGCTCAAGGAGCTCCGAGAGCGCCTCGTCAAGAGGCGACGGACTTCTGTGAGGAAGAGGTAGCACAGGTGGCAGAGGCCACCACAAGGCAGGTTCGCAACTTTAAGGAGGTAGCGATATGAGTGATCAATCTATCCGTGAGAAGTCGGTGAGGATGACTTGGCGAACTGAGTCCCACGCTTCGTTGTCGGATACGGCAATCGAGGAGCACATCGCACGAATCGTGATGTACGATCTCATCTGGCAGAACGGAGGAGCTCTGTCTGGCATGAAGGTCGAGATCATCTCTGCTCTGGAAAATACCAGAGCCCGCCGATATTTCGGGGGTGATCCTGGCGATATCCCGCATCACTTTGATGCAGTTTACCATGTCCAGTACAAGCTTCGTAACGAATAGAGTCTTGCCACCACGCTCATCACGCCCTGTCCACACTTCCGTGGGCAGGGCTTTTCTGTTTTTTCGTCGTGGGCAGTAACGGATGAGACTTGCTGGGAAAAGGTGTAGAGACCTCTGAAAAAGTCGCAATCTTGCGGCTTACGGGCGCCCGTGGTTCGACCATACTCACCACCACGAGCCTGTCGAATGGTCGACCCAACTCTACGTAGAATGACTACGTTTCGTGGGGATCGACAGCCCGTGCACCGCAATCTCACAACTTTTTCAGAGGTCTCTGTATGGTTACCAGAAGGACTGACACTTCACGAGATGTTTGGAAACCGCTATACTTTTTGTATATGACACAATCATTAAAAGCTTCAGTGGCAAAAGACGTGTTTGCCTACTTGCTCACGTTCATCATGCTGTATATAGGTGTGATTAATTTGATTGGATTAGTATGGCAGATCATTAGCGCACAGTTTCCTGACCCTGCGACATACGGATACAGTCCGTATGATTCCATGCGTAATTCAATTGCATCGCTCATTGTGGTTTGGCCTATTTTCTTGCTCATGACGCGTTATATTGTTCATGATTTAGCACGTATTCCCGAGAAAGTAGATTTATGGGTGCGACGCTGGCTGACGTATTTGACGATCTTTGTTGCAGCTTTGACGATCATTATCGATTTGATCACTCTATTGAATTCCTTTTTGGGTGGGGAACTGACCATGCGATTTGTTCTCAAAGTGCTTGTGGTGTTGCTTGTTGCCGTTGCAGTGCTTGGATATGAATTCTGGGAGTTGAAACGTAAGCCAGGAGCAGGAAAAAAGGAAATGCAGTTGATGATCGTTGGAAGTGTTTTGTTCATCTTCGTAAGCATTATCGGAGGCTTTATCTTTGTTGGAACACCTACGACAGCACGACAACAAAAGTTGGATAGTGAACGCCTGTCAGATTTGCAAAATCTCCAAAGTCAAATTGTGAGTTACTGGAATCAAACACAGCGTCTTCCAGTAAGTTTGAATGAGTTGAAAGATCCACTTTCCGGTTTCGTTCTTCCACTTGATCCGGAAACCAATCAATCCTATACCTATACCATCACAGGTGATTTGACCTTTGAATTGTGTTCAACATTTGCCAAAGAAACTCCCGCATGGAATATCTCTGAAGCTCGTCCATTTTATATGTACGATCAGTATGGCATGCCGATCACCGATGATTGGACACATAAGACCGGATATACATGCTTTTCACGAACGATTGATCCGGAATTACATACAACACCAAAAATTGTAAATTAACTAGAGATAACGAGAGAAAGAAAAAACAGGCCAAAAGGTCTGTTGATTAGGGTGTATTGTGCTCGCGTTTCCAAGCAAGAAATGTTTGAAGAGCGGGATCGGACAGCTTGGTGTCTAAGCAAAGACCTAATTGAGCAAGAATTTTTTTAATTTCTGCAAGTGATTTTTTGCCAAAGTTCTTTTGCTTCA
>CAZDER010000137.1:0-2086 GCA_964504505.1 uncultured Gammaproteobacteria bacterium
CGAGAAATTGATCCCACTCCGGCAAAGTCTCTCGTACCTCCTCCAATTTTTGATGTTTGATTTTTGATTTTTGATCTTGATTTTCATCATCAATCACCCCCCGTACCCATAACTCCGAACGCACCATCTCTACTCGCTCACGCTCCGATGCCTCCATTTCCACCATGCCTTGCTGTCCGTGTCGGATTTTATGCAGCCAATCACGCCATTCGTGCAACAACTCGGCAGTGGCTAGGTTAGCAACTTCGACCCGCGCCAACAAACGTCGTTGTGAACATTGTTCTGCCTCCAACCCCAACAACTCTGTTCGTGTACCTTGCGTATGTCGAATGCGCTCTGCCATCATCGTCAGCTGTTTCTCGAGGTGTCGCAGCACACGCTCAACCCGTTCCGCAAGCTCTCGTTGTTCACGCGCTAAATGCGTGTGTGTGACTTTAATCTCACGCCTAACTAGACCGTCGTTTGGTACTGACGCTTTTCCCCGTGTCTTACCTAACCATGCCAAGAGCCGCATATCACTGTTTAGCTCCATGCACGCGTGCCTCCAATGTCTGTAAACGTTTTTGCATGGCAGCATTGGTCGGCACGCTGGCAGCCACAATCCGTAGCTGCTCGACTGCTTCCACCAACCTGCCCGATTCCTCGTACAAAGAAGCCAACTGAAAACGTGCGCGGACTTGCGAGCCGTCCATTGCTACCACTCGCTCAAAAGACTCGATCGCCTTAGCTTGATTGCCAACGCGAGCATAAAGCACGCCGAGCTCGAACAATCTATCGACGCGCTGATCTTGCACCACCACTTTTTCAAGATACGTGAGTGCTTCAGCAGACTTGCCTGCACGATCCAAAACTACCGCCAAGTGATACTCGGCTGGTACATAATCCACCTTCAAAGCTAAAGCGCGCCGTAACCATAACGAGGCCTGCCCTAGCGCTCCCGTCTCATCCTCCCTCGCCTTTGTAGCTACCGCCGCGTCTTTGGCGTCCAATAAAATACGAGCTGCGTCTGCTTGCGTTAGGTAGAGCTTGCCGATCTCGGTGGGATGAACTGGATTTTGCGGATCACGAGCCATAGCCTCTTGATAGTTTTTAATAGCAAACACATCTGCTCCGCGCGTAAATGGCGCAACACTCCCATAAATCAGACCTGCGTTTGACCAATTCTCGGCACTGGCTGGATTCAAACGAATAGCCTCAAGTGCGGCATCCACCATTTTCGACACATCCTCACCGACTAAACGTGCTTGCTCGGCTGGCGGTTTATCCTTGGTTTGTTGCAAAACTCTAACGAGATAGGCTTGCGCCAACATCCGCGCTGACACATCGTTCCACGGATGAATCGTGCGGATGGCTTGAAGCTGCTCTATGACCGCATCAGCTGAAAGCTGCCCGGCTTGATAAGTTTCGAGTGTCCGCGCTAAACGCACTTCGGCCCACAGCGTTTGACCGCCCAACACCCAAATAGACAAAACCAAAAGCCCAACTAAAGTCGCCTTGGCAGGCAAAATATACGCCCGCCAACCCTTGCTCCCATCAAATAACACGCGCCGCCTAGTGCCAAAACCTACGAGACAGCCAGTGAGCATCCAAAACGCGATTTGATGCGCTAAATTAAAATTGTACAACGGCATGGCAACGAGTAGTGCTACCCAGCCGCCTAACGGCAAAAAGATGACTTGCCAACCCTCGGTGTGATTGACACTTCGGCGCATGCACATAATTTCTCGCAGTGTGAACCCAAGCACCGCCAAGATAAGTAGAAAAAACGCTAAGATACCTACAATGCCCGTAGTTGCCAACAAAGTCAGCATTAGCGAGATGCCTCGATCAAAATACGTTGCCCAAAATGGTGACAGATTAGCTAAAGGAGAATGATACAGTGCGTGAGCATACACCCATGTGCCTGGTCCAATCCCAAACGCCGGTCGCGCCACCAATGCCTGTTGCGCAATCTCCCATGAGGCTGTTTGCGAGAGAGCGACTTCGGACGGTAACGAAATATGCCCTGCTGGAGCAATGATCAGATACCCAAGCGCAAGCGCACCAATCAAAACAGGTCCAAGCCCGCGCAAAGAAAACTTGCGTG
>CAZDER010000138.1:0-2054 GCA_964504505.1 uncultured Gammaproteobacteria bacterium
AATGATATAAAGAGAATCTCCGTAGTGTGTGTGGGCATACGAAATGCAAGCATTGCTCAAGTCCTCCGTCGGTTTTCCGCTAATGCCCCCTTTAGCCTTATGAGCGATAGGGTCGTGGATGAGCCCAGGGTCGCGCACCTTGGTGAGGTTGCCAATAATCACGCCTGCCACGCAAAACTGCACGCACACGCGTAACAATCCATCGAGATCATCCATCGCAAGGTTGATGGGCAGTTTCACAAAAATCGGTTTCGTCGCATGAACAGTCTGCACACGTTCCAAAAGCATCGTCAGCGTCTCCTTCGTTGTAAATGGCTCTCCGCCAAAGGCATTTGGGCACGAGACGTTCAACGTATAATAATCGCCAACATCAGCATCTTTTACGGCTTGCAGGCATTGGGCGTAGTCCTCGACGCCCTTTTCGAGTGTCGCCGTCTCGACAGAGTTCGTTTTTGCGATGGAAATTCCCACCACCATATCGTCCGCATGAGCGCGAAGACGAGGAATGATGGCCTCGACGCCATCATTCATGAGTCCGTAGTTCACAACAATCCCTTTTGACTTCGGAAGTCGTACCAATCGTGGTTTTGGGTTGCCGCCGTAGGGCTTGGCAGTCATCGAACCAAATTCCGCCGCGCCAAATCCAAGGCTAGGAAGGAGTGAGATGAGCTTTACATTCTTATCAAACCCAGCCGCAAGCCCGACAGGATTCACAAAAGGTATGCCAGCGATCGATTGTTTCAAGCGAGGGTCTTGATAAGCAAATGCCCAACGTATGAGTTTACGCATCAACGAGGATCGTCCCAGCCACTCTCCCAAAGAGAGAATGTGATCATGCGCAAACTCTGGATCAAACCAAAAGCACACAGGCTTAACGCAAGCTCGATAGAACATTCCGAACAGGTATGGAATAACACGCCGAGATATGTTTGATGACATACTAGACCGTCACCCCAATCTAATAAGGTAGAGAGGAGAAGTCAAAATAACCTAATTCATTCACTCACCTTGCTGTCTTTTTAACCTGCTTGACACCTCTCCGAACGTCTGTTGAGCTACGGCGTACGAGGAGGTCTTGATGTCCATTCCCAACATTCATGACTTGTTTGACACGGATGGTAGCTCTGGTCCCTATGTCTATGCGTTGCGTGAGATTATGCGCCAGGCAGAAAAGATCGACGATACGCCGCTCATTTTTCGACCTTGGTGCCAGCTCGATCAGTCGGGCGAGGTAGATGCGCAGGAGATGGCTAGGCTGTTTGCGGCTTGGTCGCGAGAGGAGTCCGTGCTACCGCCAGCCGAACGTTGCTGCTTTCCCATCATCTTGAACAGCGGACCCAACGATCCGTATCTTGAGACCGATCGAGTGACGGGGGAGAGACTGCGCGAGCCTCCGCCGGTGCTAGGTCTCATGAAGGATCTGCCCAGCGAGGGCGGCTGGTATGTCCATCATGCTTGCCATGAGATCGGTGCCATCAATATGTACGGCGGCTGGCGCTCCGAGTTTGATCAGTGGACCAAGTTGTGCGGTCCTTGCATCCTTGGCCGTGGCTGTCGGGTTCGCTACGGCACGCGCGTCACCTGGTCGATACTGGGTCACAAAGTGCGCGTGGCTGGCAGAGTGTCGCGCTCGATCGTGGGCGATGAAACTACCATCGAGCCCGGGGCTGTGGTCGGTGATTCCATCGTGGGCAAGAACTGTCTGATTGGTGCCTCGGTCGTGATTCGTAGCCACAACTCGTGTGCCTTGCCGCGTCCCGAGATCATCGTGCAGGATGGTCGCGAATCTCATCTCGCTGCTGTTCCTACTGGTCGCACGGTGTGCGGAGCTATCATCGGTGACGGTTGCGACGTACTCGCTAACCTTGAGCCTGGCACCATCCTCGGCAAGGGCTGCAAGGTAACTGCCAGAATGCACGGTCGGCTGCCAGCTGGTATCTACTCGCGCGAAGTGCTCGAGCGCCTTGATCGGTTGCTTATACAACGCAACAAAACTGATCTCAAACAGGTTACCCAAGCCCAAAAATATTATTTTAGTATTTCAAAAATAAAGA
>CAZDER010000139.1:0-2048 GCA_964504505.1 uncultured Gammaproteobacteria bacterium
CACGGACTTGGAGCTGATTAAGAAGCTTGGCGATGAACTGGCGACAGCCGCCCAAAAAGTTGGAGCGTCGTTGTACCAACCCCGCCCAGAAGCTGAAGCTGGACCAACCGGAAACGCGGGAGCGACCGACCAAACTACCACTGATAAACCCGCCGAAGAACAGCCTCCGAGTGCCGCGTAAGATCATTAGGATAAAGCTATGAACATTCAAGCTCCAGAAGGCTCACTTGGTGGCAAGTACGCCAACATGATGCAGGTAACCCATACACCGGAGGAGTTTGTATTGGATTTTATTTCGGCTTTTCCGCCAGGCGGCGAACTCATCTCGCGACTCATCGTCAGCCCGCGTCACATGAAACGTATTTTAGGAGCACTGGCGCAAAATGTACAAAATTACGAAGTGACGCATGGTCCGATTCAAGCAGCCAGCGAACCCAAGCTTCTTTCCTAACATGGCCAAAGATTACTACGCCGTTCTCGGCGTCTCTAAGGGCGCGACCGAGGATGAATTGAAAAAGGCCTTTCGCCGTCAGGCACATGAGCATCATCCCGATAAGGGCGGTGATCAACAGAAGTTTAAGGATGTGAACGAGGCCTATCAGATTTTGGGTGACAAGCAAAAGCGTGCCGCCTATGACCAGTTTGGGGCGGCGGCGTTTGAGCCGGGCAGTAGCGGGGGAGCTGCTGGCGGCGGTGGTTTTGGTGGTTTTGAAGGCTTTGATTTTGGTAACATCAACACCGAAGGATTCGGCGATCTTGGCGATGTACTAGGTCAGATGTTTGGGTTCGGTGGCGGAGGTGGTGGTGGCGGACGATCTCGTCAAGCGCGTGGCACAGATATCCAAGTCGAGATCGAACTGACTTTTCGCGAGGCGATCTTTGGCGTTGAGAAACCACTTAAATTGTATAAGCATAGTGCTTGTTCGCGTTGTAAAGGTGAGGGAGCCGAGCCAGGCAGCAAGGCGGTTTCGTGTGCCGCCTGTCAGGGATCGGGGCAAGTTCGTCACGCTCAACGCACGCCATTTGGCACGATGCAGGTGTCGACAACCTGTGGTGAATGTCAAGGTCGAGGCAAGCGTCCCGAGAAAACCTGCCACTTGTGTCGCGGCCTAGGTGTTGAACGCCGTGAAGAAAAAATCTCGATCGCTATTCCAGCGGGTATTGCCGAGGGAGAAACGCTTAAAGTCATGCATCAAGGCGAGGCGGCGGCATACGGTGGCACTTCGGGGGATCTATATGTGCACATTCGCGTTAAACAAGATGCGCAGTTTGAACGCGATGGCAACCATATCCTCTCGCGAGTGTTTGTGCCGTTTACGACCATGTCTTTGGGTGGAGTTTTTGAAGTTGAAACAGTCGATGGCAAAACTGCCCTCAAGATTCCCGAGGGTACGCCGCCGGGCACGCTCTTTACGTTGCGCGGTAAAGGTGTGCCGCTAGTGCGTTCAGGCAGTCGCGGCGATCATTTAGTGCGTGTCGAGCCTGACGTGCCCAAAAAACTCACGCGTGAACAAAAACGTCTCCTAGAAAGTTTGCAACAGGAGGGGCTATAATAAGCCAGTCGCTCAATAGTTACCTGCAACCTACTTGGTCGTTACCGTAACGTTTTGACAGTTGGACGGTATCTTGATGATGTAAAGGCTATGTCTGCTTCCGAGTTTGAAGCCTTTTACCATGCGTATGTCACGTGCGTGTATCGTTTCGTGTTTTATCGAGTCGGTGCTCGTCGAGAATTAGCGCAAGATTTAACCCAGGATATCTTTCTTAAGGCTTTTGAGGCTTTTGAAAGATACGATCCAACCAAGGGCAAGTCCGCCTGGATTTACACGATTGCCCGTCATCATCTCATCAACCATCATGCCAAAGAGCGGTCGCAGGTGAATATCGAGGAGGTAAGCGACTCATTATGGTTGAGTACCGATGAGCGTGAGCGGTTGGTGCAAAATGACGAGGAACGCCGTTTGCTGGTTGCGGTAGATACCCTAGAGGTAGAAGATGCGCGCTTGGTACGCATGAAGTATCTAGAAGGTTGGGGCTTCGATGACCTC
>CAZDER010000140.1:0-2047 GCA_964504505.1 uncultured Gammaproteobacteria bacterium
GGTTTTGCGGCCACCGCTACATCCGCAAGGGTGCCAGCGAGAAGCTGCTGATAATGAAGCTCGTGCACGAGAAGGGCGGCGAAGTATCCTTCATGGTCACGGAGAACGAGTACGCGAGGGTGCTCACGCACTTCGCGGTGAACCACGTGAAGGGCTTCTTCAACGCCCCATACGACGGCATCGACAGCGAGGGCAACGAGTACCGCGTCATGCTCGGCGGCGAGACCTTCTCCATCGACGCCGCGCCCTACGACAACGAGTAGCCTCTACTACGTCCGTCTGCCCGAAGAACACCCCTCGTTCTCGCGCGGCGGGTGTTCTCATTTTCAGACGACCTCGAAACTTTGAAATAAAATCAAACAATCAAATTGAGTTTTTGGCTAACGATGTAAGTATATCTGATACATCGGTAAAGAAACGATCAAAGAATGGTCAGATTTTCAAATCAGTCAGATCAATTTCTACCGTAGGTTCGATGCCATTTTGGTGCATGAGTTTCACCCGAACTACGTCGGGGAGTTTTGTTTTATACAATACATTGAACGTCCAACGAAATGACGTACCTGCCACGAGGGATTTACTATGGTTGTAGACGATTTTATCCCCTTCTGGTGTCTATGTGGCTACCAGATACTTTGTTACGTCTGGATCAACAGTTCGTTCTTTTTCAAACTGAACAGCTGTCTGGGTTAGCCCGTCGATGTTTAGTGTAGGCTCAATAAAGGCACGCTTGCCTTCGTTCATGAAAAAAAGATCAAAATACATCAACTCATTAGCTTCTGTGTATTTTATGTTTGCACGCATCGCCTTGAAGATGGGTCGATTCAACCAATCGCGTACCCAACCCAAAAACCAGATCACCGCCGAAGCAGTAAGACCCCCAGCCGCCCCCTCGATAACGCTTCCCCAGCTACCTTTGGAGTTGGCGACCTCAACAACAAGGCGATGACCATGTGAAAAAGTGTGATAGATATGCATATAGTTA
This sequence comes from uncultured Gammaproteobacteria bacterium, assembly GCA_964504505.1. GTDB lineage: Bacteria > Patescibacteriota > Patescibacteriia > 2-12-FULL-60-25 > 2-12-FULL-60-25 > JAGOUY01. The sequence goes on from CAZDER010000140.1 coordinate 986, forward strand.
TACCTCACATGTTCCCTGTACCGCTATGTCAAAATCAGCTACGTCCCGCGTGTACTCAAACACAAGTGGCTTCCGCTCCCTCCTTATCTCCTCCAAGACTTTGAAAAGCAGCCCGTAGAGCTTGTCAGTCGGCACGTCGAAGATAGGGCGGCTTTAAAGCTCTTTTTCTATGGATTCAAGTCGTCGGGAAAGGATGTGAAGCTCGTGTTCTTGGGTCAGGCGGTACTTTTCGCGTAATGCCTCATCATGTCGCTCGTAGGTTTCTTATCTGTTCAGCCAATTCTCGGCTCCATAGCATGAGGGTGGGCTTGGAGACATTGATCTCTTCGCTGATGCTCGAAAAACTCTTGCCTTGGCTACGCAATTCAACAAACCGATCCTTGCAGGCAGCATCTTTCATAGGGGTACACGCTCACCGTTCAAGACCTTCTCTCATGGAGAGGGTTTTGTTTAGTTACGCGGGTTTTTCTCGCCAAGCTCGATCCGTTCACCACATGGAAGACGGACGATAATGGGGTCGCTATTTCCCGAAGATTTGGGAGCGGATGGCGTCGTGCCACTCCCACCACCTTGAAGATTTCCCGCGAGATCGGTCTGGTTATCTTTGTTTGGCATAGGTTTGACCTTACTTTACGGCATTACAATGAAACTGCAAAGGCAGGAGCAACCGACTTCCATGTGGTCAATGCTTAGAGCTTTTCGTTTGTTTTGAGATAGGTGTCGATAAGGGCGATGATGTCGTAGGTGAGTTCAAGAGAAGCCTTTGAACCCCGACCACACGAAAATACTCTCTATATAGGGAGTATTTTTGCTGTATGCTACACGTTAGTATGAAAAAGAAAGTATTGAAAAAGGGACTGAAGGTTCCAAGCGGGCAAGGGAATTTGAGGAATGCACCAACGCGGGTTTTAAAGCCAAGCAGCCTTAATTTCCTCTGGTTTAGGGGCGGACAAAATGCGCACTATGCTTGTGACGGGCGGGGCTGGCTTCATAGGGAGCAACTTCATAAAGCACGAGCTGGAAAAGCACAGGAACCTGGACATCATAAACCTAGACAAGCTT
>CAZDER010000141.1:0-2028 GCA_964504505.1 uncultured Gammaproteobacteria bacterium
ATTGAATACTTGACGAGGGAACTGCGGGCGAAAAACCTCGTTCTCGCCTAATTGACAACAATGCCCCCTTTGCTCTCCAAACTCCGCACCTGGTGGCAACGTTGGTTTTTCTGGCAACGCGGTACAACTGGGTCAACGGAGTTCAAACCCGAGGCGCATCACGATCACGCCTTGGTTTTAGCGATCAAAGAACCGACCACTCGAACGCATTTACAACATTTACGCTTTCTTAACCACGTCTTCTCTCCGCACGAGCGACGTTTTTTTTGGGGCAGCATCGGTGTCTGTTGTCTCGCTCTTAGCCTAGGTGTATTTCTAATCATACGTCCGCATCTCGTAGCCGTACCAGCCAGTGGCGGTATGCTGACCGAAGCACTGGTGGGTACACCCAAACTTATCAATCCGCTCTACGCGCCACTAAACGACGTTGACCGTGATCTCTGCGCGCTCATCTATTCAGGTCTGTTTCGAGTTAACGAGGCACTCGTGCCTATCCCCGACCTCGCAGAGCGCTATCGTTGGAGCGACGACGGCAAAACCCTCGAAATCAGCTTGCGCAAAGATGCGCGTTTCCACGATGGCACACCCGTGACCGCCCGCGATGTAGTCTTTACATACGACACCGTCCGCAATCCAAGCTGGCGCAGTCCTATCGCTAGTATCTTCAAACACGTCGAGCCCATTCGCGTTGATGATACCACCGTCCAATTCCGCGTTGATCAAGCTAACCCTAATCTGCTCATGGATCTCACGCTAGGCATCCTACCTGCGCATATTTGGGAAGATGTCCAAGGCCCAACCGCTGCGCTCGCCGAAGCTAACTTAAAACCCATTGGGTCTGGTCCCTACCAACTCGAATCGTTGAAACGTGACCAAAAAGGCAATCTATTTAGTTTCAAGCTAAGCAAGTTCTCTGGCTACTACGGTCAAGCGCCCTATCTCGATAGCTGGCAGTTTCGTTTTTACCCCGACCGTATCCAAGCCCAAGCCGCGCTCCAAAATAAACAAGTAGACGCGCTGGCGTTCGTGCCCTGGCAAGATGTGACCGACATGAAACATGGCAACATCCAAAGTGCGACGATCGAGCTTCCTCAAGAAACCATCGCTTTTTTGAATGTTAAACATCCGCTCCTAAAAGACGTACGCTTGCGTCAGGCCTTGAACTTGGCTATCGATAAACATGAGTTGCAAGAGCTGATTGGCGACAATGCCCGTGTCGTTGGCTCTCCTTTTCCGTTTATAGAGGCTACCTCAACCTACTCGAGCGATATCGAAGGCGCGCGCATTTTATTGAATACATTAGGTTGGCGTCTGCCAGCCGATGGCTCGGTGCGCGTATTTGAGGCACTAGTCACACCCCGCAGCAAAAGCAAGAACACCGCGCCGAGCACGCCTAAACCCACCCACTCAAGCTCGACAGAACTAGCTCTCACCATCGATTTACCTAATCAAGCTGATCTCATCAAGGTTGCCGAACTGCTTAAACGCCGCTGGTCTTTGCTTGGAATCCGTGTCGATGTTCAGGCACACAATCCCGAAGACTTGCTCCAAAACGCCATCAGTAAGCGCAACTATCAAGTCTTGCTTTGGAATGTACTCCTGTCGCCAACACAAGATATTTCCGTGTTTTGGCACAGCGACAACACCAACAACCAAGGGCTTAACCTCTCAAACCTGACTGATCGCGATGTGGATCAAGCCCTCGACGCCACTAAAACAGCCACTTCGACAAACGCTTTCGAGGCAGCTCGACAAACGCTCTCGAACATGATTCTAAAACAGACACCTGCCATCTTTTTACTCCGTCCAGCTTACGCCTACCTCCTCTCACAAGACGTCAAAGGCGTCCGTAACATGCGCCTAAGCCGCCCCTCCGAACGACTCCTCCGCGCCAGCGATTGGTATCTATCGACGAGCTGGAAGTGGAGATAGCCCCACCGAAAACAACGGGTCACAAAAGTAGAGGTCACAATTTGTGACCTCTACTTTGTACTATCCATCCACCCGAAACCCTATTTCCGATTTCGG
>CAZDER010000142.1:0-2028 GCA_964504505.1 uncultured Gammaproteobacteria bacterium
TGAACAGGTTAATACCACGCTCGCCAAAGCCAAGGCGGTGCGTCCATTTGTGGCGAAGCTCATCACGCGCGGTCGTACCAAGGGCTTAGTGGCTCGTCGATTGCTCATGAAAGACCTCTTGTCAGAAAACGCTGTCAACAAAGTGCTCGAGGAACTCGGACCACGCTACGCCACGCGTCCAGGCGGTTATACTCGTATTCTTAAACTAGGTGCTCGCAAAGGCGATGGTGCTCCAGTCGCTCAAATCCAACTTGTCAAATAATCTCTATGGCTTGGAAAAATACACGTGGTATGCCCACGATCAAACGCGTAACGGTGACGATTGATGCGACTGGACAAATCGTCGGTCGTTTGGCGACCAAAGTTGCTCACCTGCTCACTGGCAAAGATCAGCCGGGTTACACTCCGCACATCGATAGCGGCGCGATTGTCAAAATCACGCACGCCGATAAGTTGGTTTACACGGGTAAAAAGATGGCGCAAAAAGTTTTTTTTCGTTCCTCTAACCGTCCTGGCGGTGTCCATCGCACGTTGGTTAGCAAACTGCAAGTTGATAAACCTGGTGCAATTTTGGTACACGCTGTCAAATATATGCTGGCAAAAAATCGCACCCAAAAAGAGCGTCTTAAACGTTTATTGATCGTGAACTAACTATGGCTACGGGATCTACGGTTACGCAACCTAAGAAAAAAGTCTCGGCGACAAGAACTCCTCGAGCTAAAACGGTCAAGAAAATCAAGGAAGCAGTGATTGTAGTGGCTCCTGTGGTCGAGGCTTCTCGTTTCGAGCCTGGCTCCTATATAGCTGGACTTGGTCGCCGCAAAACAGCGATTGCGCGCGTGAAATTAGTGAAGAGTGGTACAGGTCTAATCAAAATCAACGGCCGTGATGCTGAAGTCGTGTTTCCGGGCTTTGAGCTTCAAAGTCTAGTCAGAAATGCGCTTAAGATGGTGGGTATGGATGGAGCTATTGATGTGATTGCTAATGTGACTGGCGGCGGTATGCGTGGTCAAGCCGAAGCTGTACGTTTAGGTGTGGCGCGTGCCTTGGTTGAGCTCAATCCAGCCTATCGCAAAGTTCTAAAGAAACTAGGATACATGACGCGCGATCCGCCTGCCAAAGAACGCAAGAAGCCAGGTCTCAAAAAGGCTCGCCGCGCACCACAGTGGAGCAAACGGTAAACACACACATAAAGAATAGACCAAGTGGTCTGTTCTTTATATCTCGCAAAATGCAGTTTTTAATCTGTTTTCAAAGATGATACCTTTTTAATTCATGAAGTTCTTGTTCCCACCACTGTTTAACCGCATCGACATGCTTCGTCGTGCCCATCTTGCGAAAGAACGCAATTTTCTTCTTGGATAGGATACGGTGTTCCTTTAAGTTACTTGGATTTTGTAACGCCCATAAATCGAATTTCAGAACTTCTGATTCTTTGTGCTTGATAAACGCGAAATCCAGATATCGATTTGCAGATTGGTCAAAATCAATCGGTATCACTGCTGCTTCGCCAAATATCTTTCTTCCTAAGGTTAGTATACGTTTATGGCGCGTCTGTTCTTCAAGGATGATTATTTTGGCTTCGCCAGATTGTTGAGAGCGACAAATTTCCGCAGCGTATAGTAGATTATCTAGAGTTGAGAAGGATCTCATTTCAGGAACTAGCGACCATCCTTTTACGCGTGCCTTTACGGTCGGTCGTTTGGAGAGAGCCGCAAAAAGTTTGATCATCTCTCGGGCTTCTGTCCGACGGAATGGTTCAAACACGTCTGTTTTACCTCCCGAAAAAATAATAACTGGATCCCATTGGTTGTGCGTGCTACACCAGTCGAAGATTTTATTAAAAACTGACTTTAGATAAAAATTGTAATTTTCGTCTTCTAGGATATTCTTAGGAATACCGTAGCCGAGCACTAAAAAATATTGTTTCATATTTGAAGCTACGTTACTCGGGCATTTCCAAGGTGGCAAATAGTCTTTTCTCATCCGCCAATGATCCCCAAATGGGGTAGGTCAGCTTTTGAAGGA
>CAZDER010000143.1:0-2022 GCA_964504505.1 uncultured Gammaproteobacteria bacterium
CAGACAGTGTATTTCGACTGGTTTGTGGCAGTGAAAGGACGGCTGCACTGTCTCGAGCAGCGGCACATGAGAGAGCTCCTGTCAGCTTAACGCAAAAGTCCTCCGAGCTAGACTTGGTACAGCGACAACACCGAAGGACTGTTCGAGCTCCTGCGTCGCTCGGAGTGGCGGTTTCATCTATGACTTCAGTAATGGCATGAACAGGTGATACAAAACACGTTCCATATTGAATAATTAGACATGAGATGACGAGCCACGAATGAGAATGCGATTGCATAGACAAGACTAGTGTGCGCCGCCATGCTGTAAAATCCAAGCGATCATGGCGAGATGTCCAGTTCGACCTCGCGTGCGCCAGCTGCCACAGGGATTGCGCAGAGGATCGGTACGTGGACGCGAAATATCGTTTTTACCGCGGTTATACTGAAAAGTACGACGATCGCCATCACGAGCAACTTCGCACCTGCCTTGACCAACTCTTGGACAATGATTTAAGGTGCAACGTTGCGGATGACTAGTACCTTCACCCCAAACTGTGATGGTGCAACAGCCTCGAGTAGTTGGTTCACCGGTCGTGTAGTCAGTGATGCAACCGCCGTGACAGTTGACGGGAACACAATCATGCGGCTGCTCTACCGTGCCCTGATGGGTTTCGTTCCAACCGGCGCCGATCATCGAGGCTTCATCGCAGGCTAAACTACTACCATAACCGATGTAGTTATTAAGAGCGCGCTGAAGCGTATTCATGTTGTTAAGAGCAAAAGGACCTGCACCTCTTTTTAGCACGATAGCTCCGCACATAATGTCATTGTCTGGCGTGGGCGTGCTACAAAGACTGCCGCAGTTTGAGTTGCTATGATTACAGAGTGCGCCGCCGTTTAGGATACTCTTATCTACGCGAGCGCTGCCTTCGTTGACATGAATTGCTAATAGCACTTGCCAAGGTACGCCTTGCGCTGTGCCAGCGGCTTGGTAACGTCTTAGTCGTGTTTGATCACTCAACACGGCTTGCATGGCTGTCTGGGCACTGGGATTGATGGAGCCGTGGAAATCATTGAAACTAGTAATTTGAAAACCAGGTCGAGCGCATAGGTCTCGCGATTCGGGCGGCGGACCACGATCGGTGCCAGCCAAAGGCTCACCGCTGTTAGCTGTAGCGCTAGTTGGCAAATGTCCCCCAGCGAAATTCTCCATAGCCATTTCATCAGCGCCGCTGCCCAGTGTTTCTGCTTCGATGGTTACGAACTTGAGAGCATCTAATTTTACGGTGTTAGGATTTATGACGGTTAGGATCATGTAGGCACCAAGGACAAATAACAAGCCTACGATCGCATCGGTAATGATATTTTTACCTTGACCTATTTCGCCCATGCCTGAACCAAGCAGATAAAGAAAACCTCCGTAAACGATCATGACCACGGCGGCGGTGACGGATAAGCCTACCAAGTAGCGTTGAATAGCGCTGATGTATTGGGCTAAAAATGGTACTTCGGTCACTCCGCCGTTAAAAGTAGCGGGGCTAAAGGTAAGTCCTGGGATGGGCACACCAAGCACGGGCGTGATTGAGGTAAGAGGCGCGGCAGCAGCTCGTCGACTGGTGTCTGGTGGGGTTGGTGAGATAGTTTCAGCGGCAACATTTAAGCCATCGTAAGGTTCATTAGGACAATCGTGTCCTGTATCGGTGGCGGAGGTTTGTCTGGCAAAGTGACTATCAACTTGAACAAGAACGCAAGTATAACCAGTGAGCGCGGTGCGTTGGGTTAAACTCAAGTTTTCGAAGGCACTGCTGCTTAGCATATTCGCACATAAACCAGACAGGGTGGCACAAAATCTCCCGTTGGCACCTGTGCCTGTCCGAGTGCAAAGACAGTGATGCGTGACTGTTTCTTCTTCAGGCCGCGTGACTTGTCTCACGGCTTGTTCTCCAGCGTTATTATTTGTGTAGGCGTCTTGGAACTCGGCTGGTGTTTGTGGTTGTGGTTGGGCGAGAGCTAATGGTACTTCTGTTAAACAAGACGCGCT
>CAZDER010000144.1:0-755 GCA_964504505.1 uncultured Gammaproteobacteria bacterium
TCCTCGTGCATAATTTTTATTTCAGCTTGCATTTGTTCGTCATTATTTTACGCGCTCCGCCAGCTTATCAATGATGACGTTTTTTGGTGCTTCTAAAATCGCGTACAAAAACCGATCGGTGATGTCTTTGCGATAGTGAAACTCTTCGATCGTCATGAGTGAATAACGGATTTCGACGCCAAACTCGGCTTCGGTATGGACTAAGAGTTTATCCATCGCTTTTTTATCAATCCGTTCACCAATTAAAAAGATGTCGACCGGTGCCTGCGGCTGGCTTAAAAACAGACCCATGAAAGCCAAATAGCGCACATCGCCTAGCTTGAGGATGTGTTGATCAAGCTGTTGCTCGAGCATAAGCTGGGCTTTGACGATGAGTGACGTGATCTCTGGTAACAACGAAAAAGTGTGATTCACTTGATAGTACTTGCGTTTTAAGCCGGCTCGTTTTGGACCTGCTGTGCTCTCGACATCTGCGACGACTACCTCGCTAATCAAGCCGAAACGGACTAGGTTGGCTACCTCACGACGCACGGCATTGATCTGCGTATCAATCCGACGCGTAAGCTCACGCACAAAGATCGCCTCATTCGGATGGCGCAAAAACAAACTCAAGAGTTTGACGCGCGTCTTAGAACCAAATAAGTGCTCAAGCATACCAGACCTCTCTATCCTGCCCCATCTCGAGAACCTTGACAAGCAAGCATTTCTCCCTAGACGCTACCCCTCCTCAAACCTTATACTTCTTTTACACCGCT
>CAZDER010000144.1:765-2008 GCA_964504505.1 uncultured Gammaproteobacteria bacterium
GACGGCGACGGGGTAGTGACGGGGAACCCGGCACGCGTTGCCGAGATCGAGATCAAAGCCTCACCTACCGACGAGCGTATCGTGGGCATTTTTCGCTACGAATCCGAACACAAAGGCAAGCGTGGTCCGCTTGTCATTTTCCTTGCCGAGATTGCTTCCACGCTCTACGTTTACGAGCAATTGCTCGACACTATAAACGACGCCATCGAACGTTTACGCTCGCTTACCTTTGCGGTTGACACAGATCCCATGGCTCGTTTCGAAAAACTAGTGCAAGGCGTGAACGAGGCTGTCAGCACATTTCTAACGCAAGAACCCTCGCCCATCGCATGGAATCGCGTCAATCTATTTCTCCTAGAAATCCAGGATGAACACTTGTGCCTGGCTGGCATTGGTCATCTCTGTAATATTTTTTTACAAGCTCAACCCGATGGCAGCACACGCACTTTCGACCTATTTGGATCACTAGAACAACCAGTCGAAGTCAATCCAAACAAAGTTTTCTCGGCCCTAATCTTTGGAGAAATCAAAACTGGTGACGTACTGTTCGCTGGTACGCAAAACTTTGAACGCTTGCGCCAAGAGCTAGGCATTGCTGCTCGACTTAAAAGCCTTCCGCCGGTTACGGCCGCCATGGAAATCCAACAGATGCTCGAAGCACGCCATATTCCCGACGATTTTGGTGCCATCGTCGTAGCTCAAATCGCCTTAGACGAACCTCTTGCTAAATCTAGTGCTCATCATGCGTCTGCTCCTCTGCAAGAAAAAAGCACCAGTTCCATCGAAAAAATGTACGCCGAAGAAAAAACCGCCGAAGCCCTGCTCAACCCCAACACGGCTCCGCTACCTGCCTTGCAAACGGCTGCTAATTTGACCTTACGCGACTATTTCGCGCGTCTACAGTTGTTCGTGAAACAGCTGCCAGCACGTGGTAAGCAGCTCTTAACACGCAAACCCAGCACGCATGATCCAGTCACCATGACGGGGTTACGCACTATGCACGCTGGTCACGGTGCCTCGCTTACCAATAAACATAAACGCATCATCACCGGTGCCTGCCTTGTGCTCTTGCTGTGCACTAGTGCCACGCTCTGGTATCGCCGTAACGAACGCCTGCGCATCGAGCAAACCGCTTGGCAAAGTGCCTACGATCAGGCTATCGACAAAAAGAACCGTGCCGATAGCAGCATTGTTTATGGCGATGACGAGCGCAGTTGGCGTCTAATCCAAGAAGCAGATACCT
>CAZDER010000145.1:0-1994 GCA_964504505.1 uncultured Gammaproteobacteria bacterium
CAAGAAATGTTGAGGCAGTTCCTCGCACTGAATAATATCCAAGCGGAATTCATATTTAAACCTGTATGGGATTCGAATTAACAATCTTCTCTCAACTGAAACAAATTTTCGTTTCTTCGAATTTTTACCCTGGCCGGGACAAAATTTTCTCAAACTTCCCCAAGTGTCGCCAAACAACAAAAAAGCACCACGCTTGTGGTGCTTTTTTGATTGACCCCGCCTCTCGCGAGAGGCGGGGTCGCTCATGGCTCCGGGGCAGGGATTCGAACCCTGGACCCATTGATTAACAGTCAATTGCTCTACCGCTGAGCTACCCCGGAAAGCAAGGAGATACTATCAACTCCCTGCCGAAGGTGCAAGATCGCGGTTTACTGACCTGTAACCCTAAATATCTTCCCCTCGTTATGCGCATTCGCGGTGGGATTGTAGAACTCGTAAGCGCGGGCTGGCGGAACCCTATACTCGCCGGGCGTTAGGGCTTGGGCTACAAAGTCGTATTCGTAAACGCCTGGCTCAAGATTTTCGGCAAAGAGAAAGACGCGGTCGTCACGCATTTCTATGTGACGCCACACGTTTTCCCACCACCAATTTTGCTCCCAGGCGTTCAAACAACGCTGCTCGCCTCGCCAATCGGGGTAGCACTGTTTTTGTACGTCTGCGACTTCTTGCGGACTGGTCTTGAGCGTAAAATCAACCGCCTCTAAACCAGCTGGCAAGTGATATTCCATCGCTACATAGCGCCGACGCTTGGGCACTAGCAGCTTCATATGCACACGCACATTCTCACCTTGCCGCGTGTCTGTAATGGGATGCTCGAACTTCATATCAGACAACGCATAAGTATCGGCGATAATGCTCATGCCATTTTCAAAGGGAGCGATATCTTGAATGTCGCGATACACTTTCAGGTTGATGTCGTAGAAGTAGCGAGTCGCGGAATCTTTCTCAAGACCAAGCTCATGGTTCGCTCCCGTTTTCAAGAGATCAGTCATCGGCAGCGTCAAACCTGTCGCGGCAGACACGTCGCCGGCAGCAAACTTTAACGTCTGTTTGAGAGTATTATCAAGGTAGACAGACACTACTTGCATGGCTTCGTTGACCGGATGCGCACGTACATATTCGATCAACCCAAGCAAGGTCACGGCCGTGTTTTGCGTGGTAGACCAATAACCATTTTGACGATTTTGAACAATATAGCGCAACACCCGTTCGATCTCTTGACTATTCGGATCGATCCGTAGCAACGCCTGCAAGTACAAGCTAGTCGTACGCAAATCCGAGCTCAAAAGATCTTCGTAACCTTTATCTTCTTTGACATACGCCGTCGAAGGATTTAGATACACGACTTTATTCTTGATCTCCCCCAAAATTTGCGCCGCCCGCACGGAGGTACGTCCTTGATCAAGATTGACATAGGTCATCGTCAAGAAGAGTTGTCCAAAACCCGGCAAATCTTTGCGATGTTCATAGAGCGCGTCAGCGTAGCCCGAGAGACCGTCAGTTTTTCGTTCAGACAGCATGAAGACTAGCTGCGCACGTTCGGCATCCCCAAGCACGTATGCAAGTGGCAAAGACCCGGCTAAAGCTTGACGCAAATAGGCATCGGCGCGATCAAGCGAGGCTGCGTCTACGGCAAAACCAGCTTTTTGTGCTTGTGTCAGTCCCCAAAATACATACGCCGTGAGCCACGGATACGAAGTCGGATATTCTGGCCAAAAACTCCAACCACCATCCACGTTTTGTTGGGACACGAGAGCTTTGATCGTCTGGCGCGCATTTTCGTTCGCCTTTTCCAAGCGCACAGGCTCTGCCTTGCCAATGTGAAGTTTGGCAAGCTCGGCATACATGAGATTAGCGATCAGCCCGCTGGTTTTTTGTTCAGAACAGCCGTAGGGATACTCGGTTAGATAATCTAAACCGCCTTGCAAACCATTACCGATGTTCGGTTGGACTGTGACGTCTACTTGACCGACGTTCGGCATAATGCCCTCGGG
>CAZDER010000146.1:0-1989 GCA_964504505.1 uncultured Gammaproteobacteria bacterium
GATGAGCACTGGACCTAAGCGTGGTAAACGCAATTGATACGGATTAAAGGGTACAGGCTTTCCCCAACCAAAGCCCAGCAGTAAGAGCGAGATAAAACCCAATGGATCAATGTGGGCGCGCGGATCAAGCGTGACGCGACCCTGACGCTCGGCCGTGGTATCCCCTAGCCACAAAGCCACCAAAGCATGAGAACACTCATGGATTGAGAGCGAGATAGCAAAGGCTACAATAAAGGCTACAAACACCCACGGCTGGCTAAATAAGAGAAAAAGGAGAGACATGGGAGCAGTGTAACTCAAAACACAAAAAGCAAACATCAAACCCTTCGAAAGTCAAGTTTCGCGCCCGAGTCTCGGTCTTGCCAAAAATTCTGTTTTTCTCTATGCTTCGGTCATCTTCCTTATTGCTTGTCCCCCAATTTTGCGTTTTGATTTTTGATTTTTGCTTTAACCTATATGTCTCGCATCTGCCAACTCACCGGGAAATCCGCCTTGTACGGCAACTCCCGCAGTCACTCCAACATCGCCACGAGGCGTCGTCAGGGGGTGAATTTGCAAACCATCAAAATCAACGGTGAGAGGATCCGCATCGCTGCTCGCACCCTACGCACCCTAAAAAAGCTGGCTCGCGAAGTCCCAACCGCAGACAAACAGGTTTAGTGACTACAGCACCCTTTCCTGCGTTTCCTTGATCAACGCAAAAGCTTGCTCGGCAGTCTCTACGATGTGAAAGAGGTCTAAATCTTCGGCGCCGATATCGTGGAACTCATTGTAAACAGATTCATGCAGCCAATTGATCATAGGTTGCCAATATTTTTTACCGACGAGGATAATTGGAATTTGATCGGACATTTTGCCAGTTTGGATAAGAGTTACCATTTCGAATAATTCGTCAAGTGTGCCGAAACCTCCTGGAAAATATATGTAGGCTTGCGAAGAAGCCGAGAGCATGACCTTGCGCGTAAAGAAGTAATGAAACCCCATCGAGTGTTTGACGTACTGATTTTTACGTTGCTCCATCGGTAGCTCGATATCAATGCCAACGGAATCACCGCCAGCATCAAAGGCACCCCAGTTAGCAGCCTCCATAATACCAGGACCGCCGCCCGTGATCACAGTAAAACCGCCTTTGCCGCAGAGATAGCCGAGCTGTTTGGCGATGGCATAATACGGATCAGCCATACTGCTACGCGCACTTCCGAAAATAGTTACTTCATTTTTGAGTTTAGAAAGAAACTCGAACCCCTCTACAAACTCCGCCATGATACGAAAGATTTTCCAATTTATGTTTTCGGTAAAACTCTCGGTTTCGACGGGCACGCAAGTGTTATTGGTTCCACATAACCAACGCGTCAGGCGTTTTTGCCCGGTCGAAACTCCATACTGACCAAGACCAGTCCACGAAGGCACAGGACGCGAAGACGAGACTGGCTGTGAAGCTGTTGTAGATTTTTTGGTAGGTTTGTTTGGCATACGTGAAAGAGTGTAGCACGTCGCTGATTATTTTTGTTGTTGAATATACAAAAAGCCCCGGTTTTCACCGAGGCTTTTGGTTTACATCACGGCTTCTTTAGCTGCTTTGGCGACGCGGAACTTGATGACGGTTTTGGCGGCGATCTTGATGGCTTCGCCCGTGGCTGGATTGCGACCCATGCGGGCAGGACGCTTGACCTTCACGAGTTTGCCGAGGCCTGGGATCACGAACATGCCTTCCTTCTTAACCTGTAGGTAGGCCATCTTAACGAGGGCATCTACCATCACCACGACTTCCTTCTTGGTACGGCCTGACTTGGCGGCTAACTCCTGGAGGAGTTGAGACTTAGTCATACTCATAGAATAAAGATGCATCAAACCCTAGTAAATGAATAAAAAAAGAATAAATGTATCGGGTTTGCACCGCAATTATGCAACCATCACAATAAACACGCAAGGAACAGACTTGTCTCACGCAAGATGATCCCCAAATGGGTTTCCGATTCTCATGCAGAA
>CAZDER010000147.1:0-1960 GCA_964504505.1 uncultured Gammaproteobacteria bacterium
GCTTATGACTTTCAGCTGACAAAACTGGTACGTCGCGATAGAACGCACTCACAACCTGCGCCATCTCCAAACACCACTGCGCCACGACTGATGGTCGTAACTCTTGCGCAGCCAGAGCAATCTTCTCTGGCAGTTGCGCGATCTTCAAAGCTAGATTCTTTTGAGCGACCTCCTCCACAGGGCACCCTCCGAAGCCCCCCGACCCCCTAAAGGTGGAGTCTCCAGAGGCTACCTCCGACAGAACCCCCTCTAGGGGGCAGGGGGCTTCGGCTTTTCGCAGAATAGCTGCCAATCGCGTCACCGCATACTGACAATACGGACCCGTCGCTCCTTCAAAAGACAAGGCTTGCTCCATCTCAAAAGTAAAAATCTTATCATTGTCTTGTTTCAACATGCCAAACTTCATCCCGCTAAGCGTAAGCGCCCAAGCGACTGCATGGATTTTTTCTGGTTGCCAATCCGCGTGGCGTAGGCGTACTTCTGTCTCGGCATATATTAAAACTTCGGCTTCAAAAGCTTGATAAGTCACGATATTGCCGTCACGGCTCGACATCGCTCCATTCTTTAAGGTCACAAACTCATAACCAATAAACTCTGGCACAGGTGTCACGCCCATGCGTCGCAAGGTTTCAAACAGTTGTTTGAAGTATAGCGTTTGGCGGTTATCAACCAACAATAATGATCGTTGTGTCGCTGGATACTCTTTGAGCTTTAATTCGGCTAAAGCTAAATCTTTAGTCGCATAGAGCGATGTTCCATCGGTTTTGCGAACTAGAAAGACGCCTAGTTTGACATCCTCTAGATCAACTATGATCGCTCCCTGACTTTCGTGCGCTATACCTTTGGCAATCAGCCGATCCACGATCTCTTGTCCACGCTCAACCACCTCCGATTCAAGATATTGTCGCGTGGTCTCAACGCCTAGACGAGTAAATACTGCCTTCATTTCAACTAAACACCACACGCGCGTAGCCAGCCAAAGACAGTTCCATGCTGGATCGTGAGCTTCTAGTTTTTGTTGCACATCCGAGACTTCATCCTTCCATTCAGGTTGCGCTTCTAGAGCTTGTGTCGAACGTGAGTAAGTAGAACCTAAATAGCTAGCGGTTTTTTCTGCCTCCGTAAACGCAGCCAACAGCTTCTCGGCTTGGGTTGTGCTAAATGAACTCGTTTGACCTAGTTTGGAACGCACCAACCACCACAGGCACTTAGCTACATGCGCTCCCACATCGCCGTGATAGCTGACTGGCACGACCTCGGAACCTGTGGCTTGCAAGAGACGGTGCAACGCCACCCCTATGACTAGATTGCGCAGATGCCCCACGTGCATCTCTTTATGCGTGTTTGGTTGAGCATACTCCAAGATCACTGTTTGAGCCTGACCAGCGTTACCATGTCCAAACGCCTCGCCTTGTGCTTCGACTTCTCTATTCACCTCATCCACGACCGTTTTTGCCGCTAATAGAACATTCACATACGGCCCAACTGCCGCAAACTTCATGCCTACCGCCGACAATGCTTGCAACTTCTCGACTAGTTCTTTTGCCAAACTAGCTGGACTCGTCTGGCGTGTTTTAGCATACTTAAAACACGCAAATGCAAAATCCCCCAACTTCGTATCAGGCGGAATAACGATCTCATCTGCATCAACCGTCTCACCAAGGACAGTCGAGAGCTGCCCCGCAATCTCGCTCGTCCATGTCTGCCAAAGCGTGTGAGACATAGCTATTTTTTGACGATCTTCACAAAAAACCGCTTGCCTTTTTGGATCACAATACCTTCTTTCGTTGGTTCAATCGTTTCTTTCACATCGGTCACTACTTCATCGTTTACTCTCACGCCACCTTGCTCAATTTGACGACGAGCATCTGTTTTAGATTCGACAAGACCAGCTCTAACCAAAACATCAGTCAGCGACATAACTTGTGTGATTGCCAACTCTGACACAACCTCTGGTGCT
>CAZDER010000148.1:0-1954 GCA_964504505.1 uncultured Gammaproteobacteria bacterium
TTGAAGAATAAACCGTGAAATATTCCACAATTTATTCGTAAAGTTGCGATAACTCTCGATCTTGGTCTCCGACAACTTTACGTCGAGCCCTGGCGTCGACCCCATCACCAGCGACAACCGCACCGCATCCGTCCCGTACTTGGGGATCAAATCAAGTGGATCAAGCACATTCCCAAGCGACTTAGACATCTTGCGACCTTGATCGTCCAGCACTAAACCATGAAGATACACGTCCTTAAATGGCACTTCGCCAAGCGCATACGTCGACATGAGCACCATACGTGCTACCCAAAAGAAGATGAGGTCGTAACCCGTTTCAAGCACAGCCGTCGGATGGAACGCCTTGAGCGTTTGCCATTCTTTCCCCGGCCAACCCAGCACCGAAAACGTCCACGTACCAGAAGAGAACCACGTATCCAACGTATCAGGATCGCGTGCCCACCCCTCCCCCAGCGACTCCGTGCCATATTGCATCTCATCTCCCTCATCTTTTTGATTTTTGATTTTTGATTTTTGATTTATCCTGTACCAAACTGGTATCTGATGTCCAAACCAAATCTGACGCGAAATGCACCAATCGCGCAGATTCTCGATCCAACTAAAATACGTCTTCGTAAAGCGTTCTGGCACGATCGAGGTTTGACCAGAAGTGACCGCCTCTCGCATGAGCTCTTTCAGCGTCACCGACTCCCCTTTTTTCCACTTTCCAAGCGTAGCCTGTCGCACCGCAAACGGCTTGTTTACACGCACAAACCACTGGCGTTTGATTTGCGGTTCGATCTTTCCACCACCTCGATAGCTCACCGCCGTATTATGCAGATATGCTTCGTCTATTTTGACGAGCAACCCTTTAGCTTTGAGCTTCTCCACAATCTTCGGACGAGCTTCATCGATATGCATGCCAGCAAACTCCCCCGCTACCGGTAAAAGACAACCGTCATCGTCAATAATTTGCTGCTTGTCCAATCCATGACGTTCGGCGATCTCAAAATCGGTTACATCGTGCCACGGCGTGATCGTCATGACGCCCGTGCCAAAAGTCATGTCAATCGCCGTGTCCTTGATGACTGTGGCTTTGATAAGCCCATTGATCCACTCACATTCGAACGTATCGCCATGTTTGTAGGCCGCGTAACGAGTATCGTCTGGATGCATCACCACATACTTGTCACCAAATTTGGTTTCTGGACGCGAGGTGCCGATCTCAAACTGACCATACTTGAACGTATAAAAAACCGCCTTTTCCTCTTTGCGCTCAATCTCGTCATCAGACACCGTCGTTTGCATTTTTGGATCCCAATTCACGATGCGATCGCCACGTTCGATGATCCCATCCTCCCACATCATGCGAAACACCTCGTTCACCGCCGCATTGCGATCTTCGTCAAAGGTATAACGCTCTCGCGACCAATCGCAAGATGATCCCATCTTTCGAACTTGGTTATTGATCGCGCGACCAGACTCCTCCGCAAAACTTACAACTCGTTGCAAAAACTCCTCTCGACCAAGCTCATGCCTCGGATCATCCATTCCCTGCGTCCGCAAGAGACTTTCGACCTTGGACTCGGTAGCAATGGAGGCATGATCAGTGCCAGGAACCCAGAGAGTGCGTTCCCCTTGCATACGATGAAATCTGATCAGAATATCTTGAATGGCTAACATGGTTGCGTGACCTACGTGCAACGTCCCTGTCCGATTGGGCGGCGGCATCATGATGCAATAGGGTTCGCCCTTTTGGTTGCGGTCAGGCAAATGATCAGGATCGAACGCTCCCGAGGCTTCCCAAGCAGTATAAATAGCATCTTCTACATCGGCAGCAACATAGGCCTTGGGCAAGTCTTTAAGCATAGAGATGCTACGAGAATACGCGAAGAAAAGACTTTTGCCAATTCTTGTGTGTGTCATACGGAAGTTGTAATGTCCCTTTTGCGGGAAGTTAGAATGTCACATTCTG
>CAZDER010000149.1:0-1953 GCA_964504505.1 uncultured Gammaproteobacteria bacterium
CGAGGCTCTACGGCGTGCCGAAGCTAGTCGAGTAGTACCGATCATCGGCTCTATCATACCGATGTTGACCTTGCTTGGCACGGCGAGTCTGCTCGACGAAAAATTGACACTGCGTGTAGGATTTGGTTTTGGTTGTTTGCTCATAGCTACGTTTATTTTATCCAAGGGCACGACTAGGCATCGTTTGGATAAGCCAACGATTGGCATCGCGCTCCTCGCAGCTGCTGGGTTTGCTCTCGCGAGCGTAGCTGGTAAAGACGCCTTTACTCGTTCAAGCTTTCTCGGCGTTTTTATCGTTTCTCGTGCTGTGGCTGCCCTCGTTGCTATCGTGCTTGGGTTATCTGTGCGTCGCGCTCGAAAAGAATTGCAAACTCTCTTGTCAGGTCAGCCACGCCGAACAAAGGCAGCTCACGGTTCGCTTTATCTCACTCTCATCGGTCAAGCCTCTGGTGCGTTGGGTTTTATGCTCGTGAACGCGGCACTTGCAGCTGGTAGTGCCGCTCTCGTGAACGCGCTACAAGCAGTGCAATACGCTGCTATCGTGCTCGTAGCTTGGCTTGGCGGTCAACGTTTACAGCGGATTTTAAAAGAAGATGTATCTCAACCCGTCCTGCTCTTAAAAGGTGCGGCTATTTTATTGGTCGGTTTTGGTTTATGGCTCATAGCTGGGTAGATGGTTAATGTTTATGCACTCATCTAAGTTAAAAAAATTTCTAAACATCACTGGCATCATACTTGCCTGTATATTTATTTATTTCTTCGTAGGTTGGCCAAAAACCTATCCCAAAACCTATGGCATTACTTGGAGCATAAATTACGCGCAATATCTTGGCATTGATCCCTTTGCTGGCCTCGCCGCCGCTTTAGACGAGCTCAAAGTCAAACACGTACGCCTGCCTGCCTATTGGACACATATCGAACCCGCTCGCGGCGTATTTCAGTGGTCAAGTCTTGATCAACAACTAGCTATCGTGCGGGCTCGTCAGGGCACTGTCACTTTGGTCGTTGGCGCCAAGCAACCGCGTTGGCCAGAATGCTGGTTACCCGACTGGGTCAAAACGCTGGACGAGCAAACCCGCCATACTGAACAACTGGAATATGTGCGTGCCACCGTCAAACGCTATCAAAACGACGCGGTTATCACCCGTTGGCAAATAGAAAACGAACCGACTTTTTTGAGTTCGTTCGGTGATTGCGCTCTATATGATCCAACTCTGATCGATATCGAAGTCGCGTTGGTCAAAGAAATTGACGGCAACCGCCGCCGCTTGGCGACTACTGCTTCGGGCGAGCTGTCTACATGGATGTTCGAACCCAAAGGTCTCGATGTGGGTTTTAGCGTCTACCGCGTCGTGTCGAACCAATGGTTTAGGCACTGGAGTTATTGGTTTTTTCCTTCATGGTTTTATGGCAGAAAGATCGCACTCCACAATCTATTGCGTGGAGGCTTAATGTACGTCAGTGAGTTTCAGATGGAGCCTTGGACGCAAGGAGATATCAAAACTGCTTCGCTCGAGGATCAATTTTACACTTTTGACGAGCTACAACTTAAAAAAAATCTCATCTACGCTTCGCGCATCAACGTTCCAGAAATCCATTTTTGGGGAGCGGAATGGTGGTACTGGATGAAGACACAAAAGGGACATCCAGAATTCTGGGAAGGAATGAAGAAGGTGTTTAATTGATCCAAAAAGACCCTCTCTCTTAACAGGGTCTTTTTGGATGTGTAGATTATTCGACATTGTACCGAGCAGGCTTGACCGGTGCACGTCAGGTGCCGCTAACGCCGGCACGGACAAGCTCAGGGATTTTCCCCGTCGAGCCAAACGCGCGCACAATGCGCAACCGCACCCCCAGCGAACAAATGGGAACCTAGACGCCAGGAGCGCAGGATGAGCTCCTGTAGAGCTCAACCGTCCAGGCATGGGCAAGTCAAGACGATGATCACAGTGA
>CAZDER010000150.1:0-1946 GCA_964504505.1 uncultured Gammaproteobacteria bacterium
CTGCTTCCAAATGGGTTGGTTCTGGTAATAAAGAAGCAGCAGATTTGGCAGCAAGTATAGGCTGCACCGTGGGGGCTGGTGTTACGAAAAGAACAACTATGTTAGTAGTTGGAGATCAAGACGTATCGAAATTGGCAGGTAAAAACAAAAGCGCTAAACATGTTAAAGCAGAAGAGCGGATTATAAAAGGACAGAAAATTCGTATCATAAAAGAGAGTGACTTTAAGGAGCTGGTCAGGTGCGCACAATCCATCGCCTAACAAGCAAGGTAGCCTGGATGAAATGAAATGGAATCCGGGGTGTGCGGAGCGCTGAACCTCCCGGATTTCACTACGCTGCATCCGGGCTTGTATGATTCACCTCGCACCCGAAAGGTGCCGGGGTGGAGGGACGATCCGGGCTATCTGCCGTTGCTGCGGACAGACTTAAGTAGCCATGTCCCCACTCTGTCTTCACTAACGTCGATTTGGGATGCAGCGGCGGGAGTTCATTACCCGACCGCCGATAGATACAAGCTAACGTCACGAAGACAGTCAACCCCAGCACAACAGAGTGTGCTGTATTGGCGCGGATTATTCCACAGCGGCGCGTTTTAATGCAGCCATCCTCCGCCTCGCAGTGGATCAGGGAGTCATCGTGTCAGAGCAGTTACAATCCGCCGCAATCATCGGTGCTGATATTGGCAGCACCGAAATCGTTATTGGCTGTGCCAACACAAACCATTCTGTTAAAACTATTGCCAACAACCGCAAGGCGATCGAAGCCTGGCTAAAGAAATTACCCAAGGACACCATCATCGGTATGGAAGCAACAGGCCGTTACCACACTACCTTGGCCGATTGTGCCGCAGAGCGTGGACATCGTGTGTACGTCATCAACCCCAAGTACCTAGCGCTTTATGCCAAGGGTGTCGGGCAGCGCGGTAAAACAGACTCGCTCGACGCCAATGTTATCGCCCGTTATGTGGCGCGTGAAGGTGATCAATTGCGGCCCTATACCGTACCAACCACGACACAACGCACACTACGCCAGCTGTTGAGTCAGCGTGCTGGCGTAGTCAAGCACTGCGCAGCGATTGATCAATGCCTGCGGGCAACAGCGTCCAGTGGGAGCGACGCACTGAATCGTGCTCGTCAGCACGCACAGCAAAGCCTGCGGGCGTTAATCGCTGAGATAGACGCCGAACTCAAAGAGGTCGTGAAGAGGGATGAGGTGCTGGAAGCCAAACGGGTTCTCCTACAGACCATTGATGGCGTTGGCCCTCTTAATAGCCTGGCTCTCACACATCGCTTTGATCGCACACCGTTTGCCAACAGTGATGCTGTGGTAGCTGCCTATGGCATGGATCCACGCCCGAAAGATTCTGGTAATAAAACCGGACAACGGCGTCTGACAAAACAAGGAAATGCTGAAGATCGGCGATTGATTTATCTGGCAGCACAAAGCGCTGCCAAAACCAAAACATTCAAGCCCATCTATCAGGCATTACGGGAAAAAGGGTTCGCAACCACCGAGGCAATTGTAATTATCGCCCGCAAACTACTTCGCATCGCCTTTGCAGTGTGGGTGTCGAATCAACCCTTTGACCCCAAAAAGGTAGGAGTCCAGGCTTGTGGAAAACCATAGGATCTACTCGCTGACGCTGAAACCCAACAACAAAAGGAGACAAAAACCGTGGCCACCAACACTGTTCGACTGCATTGCGTTTTGCGTTCACCGCCGGAGCGGGTTTATCGTGCATTCCTCAATGCCGATGCACTGGCCAAGTGGCTTCCTCCAAACGGTTTTACCTGCACGGTGCATCATATGGATGCCAAGGTTGGTGGGACATTCAGGATGTCATTTACAAATTTCACCACCCAAAAGAGCCACTCCTTTGGCGGTGAATATCTGGAGTTGGTGCCAAACGAATTGATTCGCTATACAGATAAATTCGAAGACCCAAA
>CAZDER010000151.1:0-1922 GCA_964504505.1 uncultured Gammaproteobacteria bacterium
TTGCGGTATGCACGCTTTCCAAGCGTGTGCACTAGACCACTATGCGACCTCTCCGTGTGAGATTCTTGCTATTGTCAGTTTGACGGCGTTCACGAGTGTAGCCGAATGGAGAGATTAGAGGCAAGTTTCTCGACAACTTGTATGATCTGCGTTAGTCTAGAACAGAAATAGAACTGCGTTTATGCAAGACAAGATTATCATTCGCGGAGCACGCGAGCACAATCTTAAAAACATCTCGCTCGAGCTACCTCGCAACCAAATGATCGTCTTTACTGGGCTGTCTGGCTCCGGTAAGTCTTCGCTAGCTTTTGATACTATCTTTGCCGAAGGGCAGCGTCGTTATGTTGAGTCTCTCTCGTCGTATGCGCGGCAATTTTTGGGGCAGATGGATAAACCAGATGTAGACGAGATCGAGGGGCTTTCGCCAGCTATTTCGATTGATCAGAAGGCGCATTCTGCTAATCCGCGTTCAACGGTGGCTACCATCACGGAGATTTATGACTATCTCCGTGTCTTGTATGCACGAGTCGGAAAACCGCATTGTCCTGTTTGCAGCCAACCTATTAGAAAAATGACTATCGACGAGATGGTAGATACAGTCATGAAACAAACACAAACCATACATGAAGGGGAGAAAATAACTCAAAACTCAAAACTCAAAACTCAAAAATTATCATCAAAAACGGTTGTTCAAAAAGATCAGCTACTCGTACTTGCGCCAGTCGTACGCGGTCGAAAAGGGGAGTATCACCAGTTGTTGCAAAACTTTTACGAAGCTGGCTTTTTGGAGGTCAGGGTAGACGGTAAGCTCTACAGCTTGCGTACTCAAGTACCGATGCAGCGTTACGCACGGCATACTATCGAACTCGTAGTTGATCGTGTGCCGCTGGGTTGGCCGCTGTCTGGTAATGCTTCACTGCGTTCGCGCTTAGCCGAGGCGATCGAGCTCGCAGTCGAGCGCGCGGCTGGGGTTGTTAGTATCCTGTTTGACGACGGGAGTGAACGCACAATGTCAGCGCGTTTTTCTTGTCCGGATGATGGTTTTGCCTTTCCGGATATCGAGCCGCGGCTTTTTTCGTTTAACTCGCCTTATGGGGCGTGTCAGACTTGCAACGGTTTGGGAGTTAAAACCATTTTTTCTGATGATATTTGCGAGGCGTGTCAGGGAAAACGTCTGCGGACAGAGGCCTTGCAGGTACTCGTGAGCGGCAAGAGTATTGTCGATATCTCATCGCTACCGATTAGTGAAGCAGCCGATTTTTTCATTGGATTAACCTTGGATGAAACGGATACAACGATTGCTACACCTATTTTGCGTGAGATTATCGGGCGTTTATCGTTTCTTTTGGATGTTGGTCTTGAATATCTGACCTTGAATCGTACGGCTGGCACGTTGTCGGGCGGCGAGGCGCAGCGTATCCGTTTGGCTTCACAGATTGGATCTCGACTAGTGGGTACGTTGTATATTCTCGATGAGCCAACCATCGGTTTGCATCAACGTGATAATGTTCGATTGGTGCAAACTCTCCATAAACTTCGTGATCTTGGCAATACGATCATCGTGGTTGAGCATGATGAAGATACAATTGCGGCTTCTGATTATCTCGTCGATATCGGTCCTGGTGCTGGTGTTCATGGTGGGCATGTTGTAGCAGCAGGCTCGATACCAGCGATTCTCAAAGATGAAAAGAGTTTGACGTGTGCATATCTACGTGGTGATAAACACATCCCGTATCCAGCTGAACGTCGGCCTCCAGCCAAAGAATGTCTGAAAATCGTGAGGGCGTGCGAGAATAATTTACGAAATGTCACGGTGGATATTCCGTTACGGCGTTTTGTTTGCGTGACGGGGGTGTCTGGCTCGGGGAAGTCTACCTTGATGGTTGACGTGCTGTATCGAGCCTTGGCACAAAAACTCAACG
>CAZDER010000152.1:0-386 GCA_964504505.1 uncultured Gammaproteobacteria bacterium
TGACTTTCTCAAACAGAACCTCTATAGGATCGGTATGAAGGTGCGGGACGAGCACATCGATCTTGAGTACGAGTTCAAAAAAGGCGGCTGCCTTTTGGGGTGAAAAAAGCCCTCGTATAGCACCACCCGTCCCCGCAAATCATTGTCATATACCGCTAATTTTACAGCTAAAATCTAAGTCATATCAATTCGCCTCCCAAGAGCCCGATGAATGACAGGTAGCGAATAAAGACGCACCTCGAGTTTCGCTCGAGGACTGCAGGGGACAACATTGGGGGGGATACTATGGCGCTCGCAGCGATTGCGGAGCTAGTGCGTTCTGGCGAACTGAGGGATCGAAGGAAAAACGATCGACAATTGAGTAGATGACCTATGAGTTATGAAAA
>CAZDER010000152.1:396-1887 GCA_964504505.1 uncultured Gammaproteobacteria bacterium
TGGATCACGAGGTCCCGCAACGTCATGGAGTCGCGGTACGTGAAGATGCCCGGCAAGATCATCGCAGCGGAGACGGGGCGAATCATGAGCGCGCGTCCGCTCGATGTATCGTCCAAAGGTATGTGTATCCTCACCTCGGACATTCTCAAGATCGGTGAAAAGATCACCATGATGGTCGGCCGCAAACGGATCAATTTCAAAGTCGTGTGGATCAAACAAGATTTTGGCAAACAAGACCTGTACCGCTACGGCCTCAAGACAAAGAGCGAGGCCGATATTGTGCAAATCTTCCTCAAAAATGGGTGTTTCAAAGAGGAACGCTAGCCGTCCACATGACCCATTTGCACCTTCGTGAGGGAGGTGCACTTTCGATTTTGTGATTTTGCAAATCTCCAAACACCAACATTCGTGTATCAACTCTGCGTCGCACTCCCGCGTGTGCCGGGCGTGACTGTGCCCCCATTGAGACTTGCAATTGTCGGGCGGAACATGTAACAAGCGCACGGCCTGTACGCGTTGAGTCCCAATGGTTTTGTCGATCGTCGTGCGGCGTTGAGTTCGTTGCGAGAGTGTCGCTGGTGTACAGCGTCGCATCGCACTTCGTGATGTCGAACACTCTCCGTGCGCTTGAATATGGGGCGCGTGAAATCTTGTTAGTAATAAATAATTTGAAATTTGAAAATGTATTGGGTAATAATTTGTTAACCATGACATCAGATTTGTGTTAATATTTTTTGTATCGGTATAGATGTCACAGGCAAGATAAACGGATGATGACACATTCAATGCAAAGCCCTTCAGCGTTTCGTCAACGGTGCTTCGGCACTAGGGGCGAGGCGATTTAGATATATAGGGATGGTTGGTTCGTTTGTTTTTTCATTTTGTAAGGAGGTTCTCTTGAAACACGCACCTGCAGTTAAGACTGCAACGAAAAAAGCAACCAAGGGCAAGAAGAAGGCGACCGCAAAGAAGGCGACCAAGCGCAAGGCTAAGAAAGCCGCTGCTCCCAAGGCTGCAAAGAAAGCAACCAAAAAGGCTGCTGGAAAGACCACTAAGAAAGCAGCTCGTAAGAAGAAGAAGTAACCCTTCTTTCTACTTAAAGAGCCTAATACAGCAGGGTGTCATGCAAATGGATGGCAGCCTGTTTTTTTTGTCGGCCGTCGCTAGACGGACCTCTTTACGACCTCCGATTTGGGAGGGACTAGAGTGCCGCGGGTTGATAGGCGGTCGATAAATACTGCCGAACCATCCGCTGGGTATTAAAATGGGCGCCATTCAGAACCACCGTATGGCGGATGATGCGCGCCCAGGCGTTAGTATTCCTGAATGCTGGCAGTATGGAATTATCCAACTTCGCGTACAGGGAGGCCGCGGCGGCTCCGCCCTGGAGTTGCTCCGGGGTGGGGGTCTGGCTTTCGACAGGGTCTTCAATGGACCATCCGGTGACACCTTCCACGTGCCCTTCGATCCACCAGCCGTCTAGGGTGCTCA
>CAZDER010000153.1:0-1847 GCA_964504505.1 uncultured Gammaproteobacteria bacterium
CTCAAGCGCGGCGGTCAGCTGACCAGCCACACGATAGGTTTCGGGTAAGTGTTTAAGCTCAAAACGTTCAAGCTCGCAGACCTTGGTCAGATTATCTCCGCGTTCGTTGCGGATGCGTAATTGATGAGGGCGAGTCTCCATCGGCAACCATGACGCCGACACCATCACAGCATGACCAAGCTCACGCTGAACGCACTCTCTTGCCACCGCTCGTGCCAACTGCGCGCCACTATTCAAAGGATGCAGACGATGTAAACCGACACCAGACAAAGCGTGTGGCACAAGCGAACCATACTGATCAAGAGACGAGACTCGTGCCGAAGAACCTACTCGATACGCTAGTCCTGTACAGCTTTCCTCGCCAGCTGAATTAACGCGCACCGAAACAGGCACCTGCACATCGTTTACCAGCCGCTGGATCAGACTGCGCACTTCGACGATTGGCTGGCTATCAGCATGACCGACGCGCACCGAGGCGATATATTTTTGCTCAACGCGTTCGACTAAAACTTCATAATCAGCATCCAACCAAAACCAATCTTCATCGCCCGTCCGCTTAGCCTCAAGCAAATGAGCTATCTGACGCGCTAAGCTCACATACATCGGCACGCGTTCCTTGGTCTCATCCGTGGCATAGGCAGTCACCGTCGCTCCCTCACGTGCCCCGGTCGTGGTCGCCCAGCTCGGCGTCATCGGTTCAAGCGCAATAAAGGGCTCAGTTGCCACCGGCACTCCGCTAGCACCCAACACCCGACGCACCACCGCCGAAACATCAAAATCAGCCGCAGAGGCTACTTCGCCAGCCACAAACAAGGCTCCATGTCCGCCCATCACTCGGATATGCAGACGGGAAGCTGGATCACGTTTTTCGTATTCTTCTACAATCGCAACCGCTACCAAATCACAGGCTTGATCTGGATGACCTGGACCACGCACACGAGCAATAGGCATAGGCGGCGACTGTAGCGACCGCTCGAACGAGTGACAAGCAAGCCCCTCTTGACAACCTATACCATTGTATGGAACGGGGTATATTGAGCGCTCACTCTTCCCCTGCTATCTTAACCTTAGACTCACCCATCATATGGACCCTTTATTTTTAGCTGTGCTCAAAAAAGAAATCGTTGACGTACTACGCGGAGACACAGCCGTGTTACGCCAAGACATTGACGTGTTGCATCAAGATATTCAAGCCGTACGCCAAGACATTGCCACTGTGGATAGCAAGCTCGAAAACCACATCATAGCCACTAACGCGCGCTTCGACACTGTTGATCAACGCTTTACGATTATCGATCAACGCTTCGACACTGTTGATCAACGCTTTACTGCCATCGATCAACGCTTCGACACTGTTGATCAACGCTTTACGATTATCGATCAACGCTTCGACACTGTTGATCAACGCTTTACTGCCATCGATCAACGTTTCGACACGGTCGACGAACAATTCAGTGAAACTAGGGAGATGATCCAGAATCTCGCCTCGCATACCGACGCGCAATTCAAAGATATCCGTGGAGATATGGCCACTAAGGGCGATTTACAACGCTTTATCACCAAAGATTACTTAGATGACAAGCTCGCGGATCTACGCAGTGACCTTGTTATCATGGCGCGTAAGGGCAACAAAAAACTCGAAGCGTTTGTGGAAGAATTGGTGTCAGAAAAACGTCTACCTCGTGCTGCCGCCCGCAGGATACTAATGCTGGAACCGTTTCCGCTCGCGTAGCGTGCAAGAAAAGCCTAAACACAAAAACCACTTTGTAGTGGTTTTTGTCGATGGTGGGTGGGCAAGGATTCGAACCTTGGAAGGCGTATGCCAGCAGATTTACAGTCTGCCCCGT
>CAZDER010000154.1:0-1844 GCA_964504505.1 uncultured Gammaproteobacteria bacterium
CGTAGACAAGCCCGAAGTAACCCACTGTCAATAACGTGACCAAAATTGAATAGACAAGACTGCGGCGGATCATAACATTGATATCAAACAGATCGTAGGCGAACACCCCGTAAGCGATAGCCAAAAATGCGATGGGCACAAGGTAAGTTGCAAAAGGATGGACGAGCGGGACGTAGATACCATAGAGATATAACCAATTTGTGCAGGCAGCGAGGTATCCAAAGACAAAGACAGCGAGGAGAAAACTTGCTTGTTGCTGGGTTGGTTTTAACCCACTTTGTGGTCCACGTGCCAACAGCCAAAAGTCATAAAAGATCCAACCAAACCACGCGAGATTAAACGGGAGGAACAGGAGCCCCCCTCTTGGCATAGAGGGCAGGAAGGCTAAAGTCTCGCCAGGTTGCAGAAAAGTTCTGGACGGAATAAACAGAGAAAACAGAGCGACAAGGCACCAACCTAGGCAACACACTTTTCGTTGATCGATCCTCAAAAATGCCGAAAAGAAGTGGATCAGCAATACAGGAAAAGCTGCGACGATATAGAACACGGCTCTCATCCAAGCCAAAGATATCGCTGGGTCACTTGAAAAGCTGGCCATCGCCTGGCAGGACGTCCAGAACGCCACGCTAAGTGAATAGAGACAAAACGTCCGTGAAATCCTGCTGTGCGGGCGCCGGATAAAGACGTAAAGCCCTAACACTATCGTGATCACAGTAGTTAAAAACAGACTTGATTGATAATGCTGGAGTAACGTCATGGTCGGTCGCACGCGTTAACAGGAGCAAGGACGCCGAGGCCGGTTGTCACTACTCGTTGTTTATCCATTGTTGAGAGAATAAAAAAGTCTTAGCGAGCTTCTGCACGTGCACCGGGGCCTGGGCTCGGATGTGACTCCGATTTTCCAGTCGTCGGTTGCGTGCATCGCCACTAAGACTCCTTCCCTACTCTGACGAGCAGACAGGACGATTGAGTTGTCGAGAACGCTCTACGCTATGATGTCGTTGATCCGATCCTTTCGATGGATGATCCCACGCGATGCGTGGAAAATTATGATGATGTTTTGACGGAATCCCTCAGGCCGTGGCGCAGAGCCGTCTGCTTCACGGTCGTGATCAACTTGGTGAAAGTGCGGCGTTGGTCGACGTACTGGACGCCGAGTTGCTCCATCGCCTGCTTGTCTGACGCTTCCAGGTTGAGCCCGTAGACGATGATCTCCTTGGGCCGGTAGGGCGACTCCACGATGCGGGAGGCGAGTTGGCCGCAGGGGATCTGGTAGAGCGAGTCGAAGTTGATGAGAACCAGATCCGGCTTGAACGACATGAGCTTCTGCAGGCTCTCGTTGATCGAGTAGGCGAAGTCGACCTCGTAATGGCCGCCGCAGCGGTTCATGTCCGTGAAGCACTCTCGGAAGTACGGGGTGAGGCGATCCTGCTCGTTGGGGAGGACCTCGAGGAGGAAGAGGAGCTTGGCGCTCGGAGCACCCTCGAGCACCTGACTTTTGACGACGGTCTTGATGCGCCGCTCGGACTCAGAGAGCACCTCGATCACTTTCTTCTTGAGCGCATCGAGACCGATGGGTTTGGCGAAGAAAGCATCCACACCAATCGCCTCTGCGGCCTTCTTGTTCTCCTCATCGTAGGCGGTGATGACGAACGTCTTCACGCCAGGATAGTCGTGCTTGATGATTTTCAATAGCTCGAGCCCGTTCATGCCGGGCAGCTTGATGTCGATGAGCGCCAGGGCCGGCTGTTCGTCCTTGATGAGCTTCAGCGCGGCTTCGGCAGAGGCTGCGGTCATGAGCTGGTAGCCGCGGTTGCCGAAGAAGCTGCTGAGCGTCTCGAGCA
>CAZDER010000155.1:0-1833 GCA_964504505.1 uncultured Gammaproteobacteria bacterium
TGGCTCGGGGGGAGGGGTTCGAACCCTCGACCTTCTCGTTAACAGCGAGCCGCTCTGCCACTGAGCTACCCCCGAATATCTCCTCTCTCAAAAGAACGACGGGATTATAACAAGGGAGATTCTATCTCGCAAGCCCATCCCCAGATGCCTTTGGGGATGATAAACTTGAGAAAACGCCTAAGAACTATTCGAGGAAAACGTCATAAATCAAGCCACCAATGAAAACAACCTCTAGCAAACTTAGGGGCTCGACCGGTTGCAAGACCTGGTCGTTTCGTATTCGTGGTGATATTCTTTTTGTGTATGCAGTTAGAGCAACAAGTAGATAAGATCCTATCTGTCGTGCTTGATAACCAAGCCAAACTTGGTGATCTTGACCAACGCATTGCGGTTCTGGAATCAAGATAAAACAGATCGCCCGCGCGGTCTGTTTTTTTGACCGAGACGTGTTTTTTGGTAAAATAGAGCTGTATAGGGAACCTTCGCTAACCTGACCTGACCCCATGCGCCGTATGCAGACCAAAAGGACAGTCTTTCTTATTTTGTTCATAGTCATCGCTCTCGTTGTGCTTCTTGTCTGGCAAACATTTTTGCCGACGAATGCGTTACGAGATATTCAACAAACGGAACCGGTGACATCAACGCGTATACAACGCGCAGGACAAAATTTTCATACGATCGATCCCGACGCATGGGAGTCCACCGCACAAGCGGAAAAATTCATTAATGCCGCCGGCGGCGGTCCTGGGACGGAAAAAATTGTCTATGGTATTGTGAAACGTCCTTCGCAAGAAGGCACAGAAAGCACCGTATACTATTTTGCAACGCACAGCGCCATCTATTTACCTCCGCCAGCTGACACAGGTGATCTTTTCAATGCCGTCTATGCCTATGATATTTCCGACAATACATGGGAACGGCTTTTCAAGAGTGAATCATCGTACAATTTCGATGCACCACAATCAGGTGACATTGAAACATTTCACATACTGGGATTCGACAACGATCGTTTGATCGTACAAATCATGGCCGATGATGTGATTACCAGAAATCCATATGATCTTTGGTTTGTTCCGTTTGAAGAGGGGACGGGCACAAACGGCAATTATGTAAAATCGAGCGGACTCGTGACGATTGATTTGTTGTCGCCTTACGCTCAACGCCCGCCGTATGAGCGACGTTAGAACGATCCGATCATGTCAGATGAGCAGGTTCTAACGTTAATCCCCGACCTCTTGTCTCATAAAGGTCTGATGGTCAAGTTTGATTCGATCCAAGTCCTCAAGCGGCTCGATGTCCATGTTTACAATAAACCCGTACCGGCTCGAGGTGAGTTCAATCTCGAATGTCCCATCGGCGTGGATCGTGGTCACGCGATACTCTCCGCGATCGGTGTTTGGAATGGAAGTTTCGATCGTGTACTTCCCATTCGAAAACGTGTTGCGAAGAAAGAATGACGGGTCAGCGCCAGGCACGTCCGTGAGAATCCATGTGCCGCGCAGGGCGTCGTGCTGTTCCGGAAAGTCAACGGGCTGACTTTCACTGGAAACAAAAAACCGAATCGAGATCGCCAACGCCACGAGCACCAGTGTCTTCAGGAAAAATCGCATAAAAAAATCGCTAGGATGATACGCATATCCTACCGCTCATGAGGCTCCACGTCTAACGGTTAGACGGCCAGGAGATCGCATCCCATCCATCCCTGCTATGAAAAAACTCCCATCCCCCACAGCAGCCAGTCTTGTCCTGTTCGCAGCATGCGCGCAGCCGCCGGCGGGTTCGCGCGATCTCACTCCAGAGGAGGAAGCCGTCGTGAGCGCGGTTATCGATGAG
>CAZDER010000156.1:0-1820 GCA_964504505.1 uncultured Gammaproteobacteria bacterium
CCACTCGCGCGTTGCACGAGCTGCATGTGTTGGGGGTGGGGAAGTGGTGTGGGCAGATAGAAAGAGCTGTTGGATGAGACCGACGCGGTTTCAAAAACCGCGTCGGTCTTTTTGTTTAGCCGTTTAAAATCCGCTGAAGATGGGTTGAGGGCTTGTTGCGCTTTTTGGTTAGGGTAACGGCGATGCATGCGCGGATTGGGCGGCAAACATGTCTACATGATCACCAATCCTCGTGAGCAAAAAGCATATTTCGAATTCGGTTGCTTAAACCATTTGCATCGTAATCAACATCGAAATATCGGTCATCGCTAGTGTCGGGATTAATGAAATTGTCATGTGAGGCGCTTGCGAACAACTTCGACTCAACAATGACATCTACCATTGAGCCTACGCGGGCTGCAGATCCCAGATTGTCTACCACTTCAAAGTTAGTTGTGTCTATCCAACCAGCTTTTAGGAAGCCGCCGACGAACTCACGTTGCCGTGCCATCAATTGATGCAAGCCAGCTAAAGCCTGAACTGCGTTGGTGAATGTCGCAAAGTGATAGTTGTTCAACCTGTCGTGTTTTAGGCTGTTGTGTGCATTCCACCATTGTGGTTGCCCTTTTGTCCAGTTCTTGTATGGCTGTAACATTTGGACAGGAGATACCAAGAAGAGAGACGCATTGTTTTCTAGATGTATGTTCGGCTCATGCAAGCTGCTGTATCTCTTTAGATTGAAATGTTCTTTGTTACTGCTTGCAGTAATCTCAAATAAAATCGAATCGATCAGGCTACATGAGTCCATTATGATTGGCACAAACTTTGGAGAGATTGCTTGCTTGTTCGCATCTATGAAGGGCAGATATTCCATGCAGTCGGAAAGCTGTCTTTCTAAGACGATGAAGCTAGATATTGCAAAGTCAATTTTTACTCTATCATCCATATTGTTCATCTCTTACTGCTCATATTGATGTGCCACCCAACGAATTAAGAGTTGATGTGGTGGAATAGATAAAATCAAAACTACGGCTTTCATGAAGTGTATTATACGGAATTTTGAGTGAGAGCAAAAGGCGACACTGTCAACGAATGTCTAACGAATAAACGAATGTGCGCTCACGTCACCTATTCGTTTACGCGAAGCGGATTTCGTATTCGTCGACAGCACAACGCGGTAAAATGCAGCGAAAGAAATTTGGTAATTGTGGTTTCGGTTTTTCTAATCCGCTCCCAAACATTTTCTGAAGTTCAACCTTCTTTGCTGTGTTAGCCTGTGTGAGTTGCCACGCAGAAAAAAGTTTGAGGTGAGATCAAAGGGAATCAGCGGATTAGAGATTACCACCGACCACTACTCGGTATTTTAAAGATTTCACATCATGCGCTCCATCCCCGTTGCCCTCTCCTCCATCCCTCGCCTCTCTCTCGCCTCATACCCGACTCCACTTGAGCATCTTCCACGTTTGAGCAAAGAGTTGGGGCGCGAGATTTACATTAAGCGCGATGACGGGATCGGTCCGGCGATGGGCGGCAACAAGACTCGCAAACTAGAATATCTACTCGCCGATGCGCAAAGGCGTGGCGCAAAAAAGATCGTCACCTTCGGTGGATTGCAATCGAACCATGCACGACTTACGGCGGCGGCGTGTGCTGCGTTGGGTTTCGAGTCGCACTTGTTTTATTTTGCCAAGAAGCCCGCGAAGTACGAAGGCAACTTGTTGTTCAACGATCTTGTTGGATCGCGTATGCACTTTATCCCATTCGGCGGAAACAACACACAAGACTTAACTCTTGAGACGACAATCCGCTTAGTAAAAATAATTGCCACGCTACGACTCGGC
>CAZDER010000157.1:0-1818 GCA_964504505.1 uncultured Gammaproteobacteria bacterium
GCGTCAACTACGACCACAACTACCTGGCCTCTGGCGCAAAGCTTGTCGAGGTAGCTTGAGTGTAACTTTCGTAGCTCGCGCCTTTCAGGACATCCATGTAACCTCGCGCTCAAAGCGGCGGCAACTGCAACCTCGCTGGCAAGTCTACTGGCCAACCGACGAAGAAGATCGGACTGGCAAAATTGATCTTATCGCCATTGGCCGTATGCGAGGTCTTGGTCGAATCGCGCTCTGCCTTCAAGTCAAAACAGATGAAGCTTCCTACATGGAAATCTTACGGCAAAAACCGCCTCTTACGGACAACAAATCCACCAGTCAACAAAAACTGTATGACGCGCTGTGGACGGGCGTAGAGAACTTTAAGGACAAGCATCCCGAAATTGATAACCCAGGGATCCAGCTGTACCCAGTCATCCTCCACACAGGCAGCGCCGCGACCGGCGTCACCAACATCGCCGAAAACACCAAACATCTGCGACTTTTCATTGAGACCACCTTGAACAAGCTCCGCGAGGAGCTAACCGAGCAACGTCGCCGTACACGCTAACTCCTAAGCCACGCCCGCGCTGCTTCAAAGCGTCGCTCGCGTGGTTTTCACTTTTTGATACTCCACGCGTGGATTCGGCTGACCAAAATATTTGACGAAGTACTTGAATCCACTCGCGATATGAAGGCGCGTGACTTGATTGCTAAGAGCTTGCCACAAGGTTTTGGTTTGGCTTTGGCGTTGGTAATAATGGAGTACGCGCGCAACTGGCGTATAGACCACGCGCTGACCAAGTAGCCAAACGCGGCGACACACATCCGCGTCTTCAAAATACAAGAAGAAACGCTCGTCAAAACGGCCGATCTTCTCGAGTGTGTCGCGTCTGATTAACATAGCCGCACCTAACACCCAATCCAAATCGTGTGCTTGGGTTTTATCTAGACCCTCCATACGATAACGAGACACGCTACCCGAAAAACCTGGGAGCTTGCCGAGTACCGTACGGCGTAAAATCGGAATCAGTGGATTAGGAAACTGATAGCACGATTCTTGATCGGTGCCATCAGGATTCGTAAGCCGCGGACCTGACACGCCTACCTCTGGACGCGCCTCCATCCAAGCCAACCAAGTATCTAGCGCGCCAGGCTCTACGATCAAGTCTGGATTCAAAAATAGAATATACTTACCTCTAGCTTTAGGTAACGCCAGGTTCACCCCGGCTCCGAGACCAACGTTCTTTGGGGACATCGTCAACTGCACCCACGGAAATTGCTCACGGATCACCTCTTCGATACCATCGCAAGAAGCGTTATCGACTAATAAAAATTCATACTCAAACGCCGGCGGAGACGCTTGGATAGCCCCCAGCAAATGGCGCAAAAAATTGACCATCTTGTAGTTCACTACCACGATAGAGACTAAAGGCGTTTCATGTGTCACGTTGGGCATAAATCTTACACCAGTCTAAGCACGCAGCCGTTGTCTGGCAAGACGGATCAAATGTCGGGCGCGCAACGCTCGCCACAAGAGCGGCACACGATAGGCTCCGCCTGCAAACAGCCGCGGATCAAGAAAAAACTCACCGAAATGCACGAGCCACGCGCCGAGACACCACGGTAACGCCTTGATGAACTCACGCCACGTTGCTTGCTTAATGCATAATAAACTAGCATAACTACGCTTCGCCCGTTCTTTAGCCGCAGCTTGCGCGTACCAACGGCGCACGTGTCCTGACCAACCTAGTGGATGTTTAGGCGCAGTCTGTATCCATGCCAACGCTTGCGGCACATACAGCATCGGTTCGTGAAAAACCTGCAACCGCCAAACTAAAT
>CAZDER010000158.1:0-1782 GCA_964504505.1 uncultured Gammaproteobacteria bacterium
TTTGATGTGCGCTTCCCACGAGCTCGTGCCAACGTGCATTGGCAAGCCTCGATGGATCATCCGCATGTGTATAGCGTGGACACCGAGGATGAGCGCGAGGATGCCACGCACGCGGCACTTAGTGGTCGGGCGATGTGTATTTTGCAATCTGATGCCAATTTAGATTGGTTACGTTCACTCCATGCGCTAGATGTTCCAGTGACTTGCCTAGAGCGAACTCCATTGCCGACTGGGTCAGCTTGGGTTTCGCGTAGCTTATGACCATCATTCACATCGAAGGTGACTGTTTCTTTGCCGAAGGGGTTAGACAAGTGTTTGCCCTACATGAAACCGAAGTCGTCCACATGTCAAATCCGCAGACGGCGGTTACGGCGATTATTGATAGT
This sequence comes from uncultured Gammaproteobacteria bacterium, assembly GCA_964504505.1. Lineage (GTDB taxonomy): Bacteria > Patescibacteriota > Patescibacteriia > 2-12-FULL-60-25 > 2-12-FULL-60-25 > JAGOUY01. The sequence goes on from CAZDER010000158.1 coordinate 387, forward strand.
CCACCCGACGTGGTTTTACTTGATCTACGTTTTACGGCACTCAACGGGTTTGAGATCTTAGCCTTGCTCAAAGCCGATCAACGTACCTGCCACATACCGCTCATGATTTGGTCGCAACTAGCTTCGCGAGAAGATATCCAGCGTTGCTTCGATTTAGGTGCTTGCGAATATTTTGTCAAAGGGCAACATCAGCCGCGCGAGGTTATCACCTGCATCAAGCGTCGGTTGGAAAAATAAGCTTATCTATGCCACTTGAATCACCGCGTTCAAAAGAACAGCCGCAAGCGTCATCACCAGAGCTATCTTTTTTGGAACGTCGTGACGTTTTGTTTGATGAGATCGTTAAGAAAATTAACGTCTTAGATCGTTTAGAAGTTGTACAGCGTGTGTTTGAACATTCGACCGAGGATGGTTTATTGTTGGCAGAACGTCTGGCTTTCTCACCTGTTGAATATCAAAAAGCGATTCTTACCTTGGGATTTCTTGTTAAACACAGCGCTCTATACTGCTCTTTCGTACGAGCTGTCCGCGTTGATGGCATTAAGCCTGGAATAAAAGAGGAAAAGATGTTTAGCGATCTGCTTGAAAATATCAACAGTGAGACCTTTCCATTTACGAACGTAGGACAGCCAATGTTAACTTCAGAGGGTGAAAAACAACTACGCCAAGCACAGCATCCTAAACTTTACACAGCCTTCCCTCTCAAGGAGATAGATCGACTTTATCTTGACGCCTTTTCGTCGCGTCGATCGTTGCACGTCGTTGAAAAAACGATTTCGAACGATGAGACGCCTGCTCTTACACCTGGCGAGCGCTTAGCAAAACGCTACCTTGAGTATGTTCAACCATTGTTAGAAGATCGCTATTACACGGGTCCCATTCTAGAGCTCTTGCCGCAATATGCTCACGATCCAGCTTTGCGCAATCCCCACATTACGGTTATCGCCTTACGAGAACTGTTGAACAAATATCATCTACCGGTCGAAGAGACGATTAAACATCTTGAGAAAGCGCGCGTCGTATCTTTTCAGCAAGTCCACGATATCAGACGCGCTGTAACCGTGAACACCTTGACTCAAGAAATAAACGCCGAACTACCGACCGGACTCGTCCTAGTGCGTGATACAAATTCCAATGGATATCGAGTCATGCCAGACAACCAAGAAAAACACCCAAAAACACTCGAACAAAAAACACCGTACATTTCCGACGAAAAAGCCCTGGACGAACTTCAAAAACTGTTGGATGCAGGTGCGGACAAGAGCTCTGTCGCGCGGGGTCTAGCTGGTCTTGATTCCGAGCGAGCCTGGCAGCTGCGCTGGGAGTTGATTGATGCAGGTGCGGACAATGACTATATCGCGCAGGGTCTAGCCGGTCTTGATTCCGAGCGAGCCTG
>CAZDER010000159.1:0-1749 GCA_964504505.1 uncultured Gammaproteobacteria bacterium
CCAGTACAAATGTCTACTACTCGAAAAACCCACCCAAGTTTGCTAAACAGCATCTGCTCGAGACGCCGCAATTCTTCATGTAAGGCATTGGACTGTTCAGGAGTGCAAAATAAGAAAAGTTCAACCTTTGAAAATTGATGCACACGATATAAACCGTAAGACTCCCTCCCGTACGCTCCTGCCTCCGTACGAAAACAATGTGACACGCCAACATACTTGAGCGGGAGCTTGTCTTCATCGATAATTTCGTCTTGATGATAACCACCGAGCGAGATCTCGGCTGTACCGATGAGCGACAAATCACTACCTTCGACAGAATATATCTGGGTTTCTGGTCCGCGCGGGTTGTAACCAGTTCCAAGCAATACTGCATCCTTTGCCAAATCTGGCGTGATCATGGGTGTGTAACCCTCGGCCGTCATTTGCTGCAACGTCCAAAAAATCAAGGCTTGCTCCAAAATTGCTAACTGCTTTTTAAGAAAATAAAACTTCGCCCCAGCTACTTTGGCTCCACGCTCAAAATCGATTAAATCATGTTTTGCCGCCAGTTCGACGTGCGTGAGCGGCTTGAAGGCGAGTGTCGGAACCGTACCGATGACTTCTAGCTCTTTATTGTCTTCGTCACTCGCACCATCGGGAGCATCTGGGTGCGTCATATTCGGTACTTGCAAAGCCAGTACTTTGACAGCCCCCTCTCTCACTATCAGGGTAACTTCTTGTTTGCCTAATACTTCTTTTAAGGCTTTACCCTGTTCGATCAAGGCTGGTCGTACTGCGGTAGCAGCCTTTTTCATCTGTTCAGCGATTAAGTTACGCTCACGCCGTAGCTCCTCTGTCGCTTGCAACAAAACCAAGCGTTCGTGCTCGAGGCGTAACAGCTCATCAATATCAATTTTCACTTGTCGACGATTGACGTTTAGTTTCACCTCGGCGGCGTGTTCACGGATAAAACGAAGATCGAGCATATAATTTGGAGGACTTATATATTTCTGGTTGATAAGCGGCGGCTCTGACTATTTTGCAGGCTAGACCGCGCGCCCGCAAGGCTTCTCCCAAGCCCTCCGTAAATGTCACTTGGTCGTAACCCAACACAATAATGTCGGGACGAACATCCTCGATCACACGATACCTATCATCAGCCGAGCCCAAGCGGGCTTCATCTACCAGTAGATGATCCGCCACCGTCTGCAAACGCGTTTGCTGCACGTAAACTGAAGTCTGATCCTTCACGAGTTTGACCGTTTCATCGAGTGCGACCACCACCACTAAACGATCTCCGAAGGTTCTGGCTTGTCGAAAATAGTCGACGTGACCAGCGTGCAAGCCGTCGAAAGTACCAAAACAAAGAACGGTCATAGCTAGCCTTCTTTTGGTCGTAGAGTTGGAAACGCAATCACCTCCTTAATATTTTGCGAACCTGTAAGTAGCATGGTCATGCGATCAATTCCAATGCCTAGCCCGCAAGCCGGTGGCATACCGTGTTGGATGGCCTCAAGATATTCCTCATCAGTTTGATGTGCCTCATCAAAACCAGCCGCTTCTTTTTTCTTTTCTTGGATAAAACGCTGTTCAAGATCGAGCGGATCGTTAAGTTCCGAATAGTTATTGCCAATCTCACTTCCCAACGCAAACGCCTCAAAACGCTCGGTAAAGCGTGGATCGGAAGTTTTTTTGGCGAGCGGCGACACCTCGACTGGATAATCGTCGATAAGCGTAGGTTGAACCAGTTTTTCTTCTACGAGCTCCTCA
>CAZDER010000160.1:0-1742 GCA_964504505.1 uncultured Gammaproteobacteria bacterium
GCCAAAAATATTTTACCTAGGGTTTGGAGAAATAGGACGTTTTGGGCTGGAGCGTAAATGGCAACAGGCTTATTGTTCTATGTCTCTCAAAATCGGGATCGTGGGTCTGCCGAACGTGGGTAAATCTACCTTATTTTCGGCGATCACCAAAAAACAGGTGGATTGCGCTAACTATCCTTTTTGCACGATTGATCCTAACGTCGGCGTGGTTGAGGTGCCCGATCCGCGTCTCGCTTTGCTGGGCGCGATTGATAAAACCCAAAAATTGGTGCCGACGGTCATTGAGTTCGTGGATATTGCAGGTCTTGTTAAGGGTGCCGCCGATGGTCAGGGTCTGGGCAATAAGTTTTTGACCCACATCAGGGAAACCGACGCTATCGCTCAAGTCGTGCGGGCTTTTGACGATACCAACATCCTGCACGTTGATGGCTCTGTGAACCCTCTCCGTGATGCAGAGACTATCAATACAGAATTGGCACTCGCTGACGTTGAAACCGTGACCAAACGTCTGCAAAACGCCGAAAAACAAGCCAAGAGCGGCATGACCAAACCGCTCGAACAAGAAATCGCCACGCTGAAAAAAGCTGCTGCCGCTCTCGATGCTGTCACTATGCTGCGCGAGCTTGAGTGGACAGAGGATGAACTCGCAGCGCTTAAACCTCTCGACTTGTTGACGGCTAAACCCATGCTCTACGTCATCAACGTGAGTGAGGCGCAACTAGCGGATGAGACTTGGAAAACTCGAGTCGCGGGCTTAAAGGGCGATATTGTGCCAGTCTGCGTCAAGCTGGAAGCTGATCTTTCGACCATGAATCCAGAAGAGAAACAAGAATATCTAGCTTTAGCAGGTCAAACGCAGTCAGGTTTGGATAAGTTAATCCAAGAGGCTTACACTTTGCTTGGTTTGATCACTTTTCTAACTAGTGGCGTGCAAGAAACTCGCGCTTGGACGGTCAAAGTTGGGAGTAAAGCTCCGCAAGCCGCTGGCAAAATACATTCTGATTTTGAAAAAAACTTTATTCGCGTCGAAGTGACTAACTGGAAAGATTACGTCGACAATGGGGGAGAGGCCACCTGTCGTGCCAAAGCCCTCACGCGCGTCGAAGGTAAGGATTATATCGTGAAAGATGGCGACGTTTGTTATTTTAGGATTGGCGGCTGACGGTGGAGAGCGGAGGGCGGCATGAATGCCGCCCCTACGATGAAAATAATGGATGTACATTCATAGGGGCAGGATTCATCCCGCCCGTCTCCGCAGCCCGTCCCCGCAGCCATTGACAACACACCCCGTTCCATGGAACGGGGTGTGTTGTATGTTCACACTCATTCGCAGAACCTCGTGCCGTCTCAACTCCTTCGACTATCGGTCGATGGGTGCGTATTTTGTGACGATTTGCACGTATCAAAGATAAAATATGTTTGGAGAGATTCTAAAGGGAGTGATGGGATTGAACGAGGCAGGGTGTCTCGTGTGGATCGTTCCCCCCGTCGTAGGGGAGGCATTCATGCCGCCCTCCCCGCCTCGGCGCGCGCCAGCTAGCCGAGACGGTTCGCGGGTCGCCGATCCGTTCGTCGATCGTCCGTCGTGTTCACACGACGGAACGGGCGGCATGAATGCCGCCCCTACGCTAGGAAATATTGTAGGTACGCTGAAAGGGCTTTCGGCACACCTTATAAATAAGTGCCTTCATCGCCAGGGCACTATCTGGCAACGCAACTATTACGAACACATCATCCGCAGT
>CAZDER010000161.1:0-1737 GCA_964504505.1 uncultured Gammaproteobacteria bacterium
GGCCGCTACCACCGCGACCGCCTGGACCACCTCCGCCTCGACCACCACGCTGATCGCGTGAACCACCTCCAGACGCGCCTGGACAAGAAGCTGGCGACGCCTTGGGGGCGCTCGCTGCTACTGCCGCTGGTTGTACTGCAATCGTTTCAGTCATAAGTATTAAAACATGAGTCCAGCCGCCCGCGCGCCCTCGGCGAGGGCTTGCACGCGTCCATGATACTGCTTGTCGCGACGATCGAACACCACTTGCGTCACACCCTTAGCCTTGGCACGTTCACCAATAAGCGCTCCAACCGCGGTGGCAATCTCGACTTTTTTCTTGTCGAGCTCGGTAGTAGGCAACTCGCGATCGTAGGCAGAAGCCAGCGTCTTGCCAGTCACATCATCGACTACTTGCGCCGAAATATGCGCGAGACCACGAAAAACGGTCAAACGTGGACGTTCGCTTGTACCGCGCACACGCGCACGGATGCGGACGATGCGACGATTGACGCGTTCTTGTTTACGTTTTTGAATAGACATAAGTAGAAGTCAATGATTAGGCACCTTTGCCAGCCGTTTTTCCGGCTTTACGACGGACCACCTCATCCACATATTTGATGCCTTTGCCTTTATACGGTTCAGGTGGTTTGATGCGACGAATGCGCGCGGCGGTTTCACCTACCAGATATTTTTCCGAACCGCTGATAGTCAACACCTGTTTTTCAACCTTGGCCTCGATGCCAACTGGTAGTTCAAATGGCACGCGATGCGAGAAACCCACGTCTAGCATGAGCTTGCGACCTTCCAGTGCCACCTTAAAACCCACACCGATAAACTCGAGGGCGATGGCAAATGGTTTCTGGACTCCATCAACAGCGTTTTGCAACAATTGACGCGTAAGTCCCCAGATCGCCCGCTCCTCGACTCGCGTTTCATCCTCGACCGATACAAGCAGGGCTTTGGGCTCGTCTTGCATAACGACCAAGGCATGCGGAGGCAGAGCGACTGTTAATGTCGCCTTTGGACCTTTGATGCTGACCACGCCTTGGGCGATGGTCGCGTCTACGCCTGCCATGAGCAAGACGGGTTTTTTACCAATACGAGACATAATAGTTTAGTAGACTTCACATAAGACTTCGCCGCCTAATTTGCGACGACGTGCCTCTTTGTTAGTCATGATACCAACCGAGGTCGAGATAACTGCGATACCCTGATCGGATAATACTCGAGGCAGTTCGGAGGCTGGGCGATAGACACGCAAGCCAGGTTTTGAGACGCGCTTAATCATCCGAATGGCAGGCACCTTGCCAGCATATTTGAGAGTCACGGTGATAGTAGATTTGATGCCCTCGGTGGTTTCGCTCACAGCTTCAAGATAACCCTCGCGCTGCAAGAGCTTGGCGATGGCTAACTTAATACGCGACCCGGGAGCCGTGGTGGTCTCGTGCTGCGCCGCCTGCGCGTTGCGCAAACGAGTGAGAAAGTCGCTAATTGGATCAGTGATCATAAGATGAGATTACCAGCTGGATTTTTTGACACCAGGGAGCTCGCCGCGTAGAGCCAGCTCACGGAAACAGATACGGCACAGAGCGAAGTCGCGCATGTAGCCATGTTTGCGTCCGCATTTCCAGCAGCGCAAGACTTGGCGCGTGGAAAACTTCGGTTTCCGCTTGGATTTGGCAATTTGTGCTTCAGTAGCCATAGATTATGCGTGAAAAGGGAAGCCGAGAGCCTTGAATAAACGTGTGCCCACAG
>CAZDER010000162.1:0-1731 GCA_964504505.1 uncultured Gammaproteobacteria bacterium
ACTCGGTGCGAAAACCAATCAAGCCGCGAGTAGGAATCTCGAATTGCAGATAACAGACGCCTTCATGCGCAGAGCTAGCCGAGGGTTCGACCCGCATATCTTGCATATCGGCTTTACGGCGTCCCATCTTTTCGATGACGGTGCCACTCATGCTGTCAGGACACTCAATCGAGACTTCTTCAAAAGGTTCGGTTTTTTGTCCAGCCTCTTCACGGAAGATGACTTGTGGACGCGACACTTGCAGTTCGAAACCCTCACGACGCATTCGTTCGATCAAAATTGCCAAGTGTAACTCACCACGACCAGAGACGATAAAAGTACCATCGCCTGAACCAGCCTCGACACGCAAAGCTACGTCATTTTGTAATTCACGTTCGAGCCGTTCTTTGAGATTGCGCGAGGTAGTAAATTGGCCTTCTTGACCAGAAAAAGGCGAAGTATTAACGCTAAAAGTCATTTTTACGGTCGGTTCTTCGATCGAGACGGTCGGCAAAGCTTCAGGTTCATTTAGATCAGCAACCGTGTCGCCAATGTTGATATCGGCGATGCCAGCCATAGCTACGATGTCCCCTGCTTCGGCAGACTCTATCTCGACGCGACCCATGCCCATAAAGCCCATCAAATTGGTAATTTTAGCTGGTGTTTGTTTACCTTCGCGATTGATCCACATCACGGGACCTGGTTTGAAAGTACCGCGCACAATCCGACCAATCGCCATCTTGCCCTTGTAATTATCGTAGCTGACGTTGGCAATCGACACTTGGAGCGGACCCGTAGCAACTTTTGGAGCAGGAATTTCTTTGACGACGGTTTCAAAGATAGGACGCACGTCTGTCATTTTGCTCAAGTCCATGTCAAGACCAGCCTTGCCTTGTTTGGCAGAAGCATAAATAACTGGAAAGTCCGTCTGCGCATCGGTAGCACCAAGCGCGACGAATAGGTCGAAAACTTGGTTTAACACCCAGTCTGGTCGCGCATCTGGTTTGTCGATTTTATTGATAACTAAGATGATACGATGACCAGCCTGCAACGCTTTCTTGAGCACAAAGCGCGTTTGCGGCATGGGTCCCTCTTTAGCATCGACGAGCAGTAAAGCTCCATCGACGAGATTCATAATGCGTTCCACCTCACCTCCAAAATCGGCGTGACCGGGCGTGTCCACGATATTAATACGCGTCTCGCCAAACATGACGGCACAGTTCTTGGCGAGGATGGTGATACCCCGTTCGCGTTCGAGCGGATTCGAGTCTAAGATAGTTTCCCCTTCTAAACCGCGTTCACGAAAAGTATCTGATTGCTTCAAAAGCGCATCAGCCAAGGTAGTCTTGCCGTGATCAACGTGAGCGATGATCGCGATGTTGCGAATTGAGGACATAGGGGAGGAAAGAGTATCGGGTATCGAGAATGGGGGAATCGAGAACTGAGAGAGAACGATTCTGAAGTTGCGCAAGGATACGTTTTTTTTTGGGATCAGTCAATCGCTTGGGGGCTAAAATTTGAAACACCGCCGGGCGAGTCTCCTATGCTCGCTGGCGGTGCCAGTCCTCTGTTCAGTCGATGCTTGCGCATCGGTGCCATCCCGTGGAGCGGATGGCGGCATTGCCCCGGACGCTCTGCGTCGTTGGTTCCAGTTGCTCGTGGTCGAGCATCCGGGGCGTTGCCTCTGTTGGATTCTCAGCGCTGCTGAGCCATGGTCCCGTTTTCCCTGTGCATGCGCTCTCCGTGGGGGTT
>CAZDER010000163.1:0-1720 GCA_964504505.1 uncultured Gammaproteobacteria bacterium
TAGAAAGAGATGGTTTCAAGGTTATGGAAAACAATCGTTCCGCAAGTGTTTTGATCGAAGCTGGCATTCCGCAATCAAGATGGAATTTACAGTTGGCAAAACCAAAAAGCGATGCGGAAGGGAGGATCGTTCAACACTTACAACATAATAATTTGCCACCCACAGGCGCGAGCAGTGTTAAGTACAAAAAGTAAAATCTCACTAGTGTCCAATTAAATCTGCCTATAAAAACGGCAGTTTCTGCGCTCGATCGTCCACAGTCTGTATATCGAACTCAGAAACCAACGTGTTTATGGGGGTTTTGTCAAAAAGCGAGACGCTCAATATCTGTAGAATTTCGTAGAGACTTCGGTCTATCTCCAGTCGTTTCTTCAGGATTGCCACGATGAGGTAAGTACAGATCGCGATGCACAATTGTGTCTTCACAGCGTTGTGTGAAGTTCCCCAAAATGCTTTGACTCGCAAGTGCTGCTTGATCCATTTGAAGAACAGCTCTATCTGCCAGCGATATTTGTAAAGTGTGCAGACCGTGAGCGCAGGGCTTGCAAAATCATTGGTCAAGAACACATAGGACTGGTCTGTCTCTTGGTCGTAGTACTTGATCCTCCGAAGTTTGTCGCAATACCGCGTGCGTGTCTTCACACCTGTTAAGGCGACGACCTGGTCGCACTGCACTCCCGTGGTCTTGTCGACGGGGCTGGAGTAGAGCCGATGGAAGGACAAATTGTCCTTTGCGCGAACCACGAAAAATGCTCTTGCATGATGGATCTTGTACAGACGTTCAAAGTCCACATACCCACGATCCATGACGTAGTGCGCTCCCGCTTCATAGACGATCCTGTCAAGAAAATGCACATCATGCACGTTCCCGTTGGAAATATCGAAGAATGCTGGGATATTCCCTCTGGCGTCCAGTGCCATGTTGAGCTTCACAGCAGACTTGGTGGTGCGGAAATGCGCCCAGGGAAAGACGGACAGGCACAGGTCGATGGTGGTAGCATCAAGCAGGTAGACAGATCCTGAGAGATCCAAAGCGAACGCTTCGTCGTGCAGGTAGAGATCTCGAGCTTGGGGGATGAGCGTTTGGGCAAACGCGCTCCAGATTCTCCAGTCTCGATGTTCGTTGGCATGTGCAACTGTTGAACGTGTGGGCTTGCTGCGAAACCCGATATGGTAGAGTTTCTCATGATGTGCTTGCAGACAGACCACCGTGTCTCGTAAACTTTCACGGGTCGCCAACTGGCCAAACGACATGGTGAGGAACTGATCCCAACACGAGAACTGTTTGACGTAATGGTGACCTTGATACTGCTCAACACTCTTGTTGAACTCGTAGCGAGCGATGTGGTCCATGACCTGAGCAAAGACGTATTTTTGCTGAAACATAGGGTGATGATGGGCAAGTGTATTGCTCCATTATCCCACCCTGTCGATTCAAGTCGAAAAATGTGTTTTGCTCAGATCATGACCTAAAACATTAGTGTAAATAGACTTCGTTAAGAATTTAATTGGACACTAGTGAGAGGTCTTATGAAAATACAACAAGATGAGCGTGGTGCGGCCGCACTGACCGTGTTTGTGATCGTGCTGGCGGTGGCGATCATGATCGTGAGTACAACGGCGCTTATCGGCGTGGATAACTTGACGATCGGGTTTTATCAACAGGCCTCATCTGGGATGATTTTGTCTGCAGAGAGCTGTGTGGAAGAGGCCATGGTGC
>CAZDER010000164.1:0-1691 GCA_964504505.1 uncultured Gammaproteobacteria bacterium
GCTGTTGCGCGACGAACTCAACCTGCCGCTCGCATTCTATTCGTCGGCGGTCTTGATCGTGCTCATGACTTCAAAGGTTTGTCGGTGTTGTTTGAGGCGTTACGCACACTGCCTAACAGCATCACGCTCGACATCGTCGGTGATGGAGATCAGCGTGCGGCGTTTGAAAAGCGTGTGTCTGATGCTGGTCTTGTCTCGCGCGTACATTTTTTTGGTCGTACAGATCGTCTAGCGCTACGCGACCTTTATCGCCAAACCGCCGTGCTCGCCTTGCCTTCGACGAGCACCGCTGAAGCTTTTGGTCTAGTCGCGCTTGAGGCACAGGCTTGTGGTGTGCCAGTGGTAGCCTCGCGTTTAGCTGGCGTACGGATGGTTGTTCACGACCAAGTCACTGGATTATTGGTTGAACCCAGTTCGGTCGTGGAACTGGCGCAGGCGTTGCAGCGTATTTTGACGGATACGACACTCCGTGCCACGCTCGCTTTAGCGGCTCGTCAACACGCGCTCAATGATTATAGCGTTACTCATCACCTTGATCGCTTGCTCGAAATATACCGCGCGTTATGTTTCTCAAAATTGCCATCTTAACCAATGCTTTTCCTCCACAGCAAATTGGAGGTGCAGCGCGGATTACTGCCGAGCAGGCTAAGATGCTGCAGGCGGCCGGTCACGAAGTCCGTGTTTGGGCTATCGAGGTACCGTGGTTTAAGGCACCAGCTTTCAAGCGGTTTTTCTACCATCTACGCGATCTTGCGCCTACGCCAAAGCTCGTAGCAGAAATAGCGGCTTGGCAACCAGATATTTTGCTTACGCATAATTTGACGGGTTGCGGTTTTGGTACGCCAGCGCAAGTGCAAAAAACTGGCGTGCGCTGGGTGCATATATTGCACGATATTCAGCTTTTTGAACCTTCGGGGCAGCTTTTACACCTGCATCCAGTAACTTTTTGGCAGATATTATGGGCGGCTTTGCGTAGCCTCTCGTTTGGACGGTCAGATCTGATTATCTCACCCACGCGTTGGTTATTGTGGCAGCATCGTCGACGCTCGATGTTGCGAGGTTCGATTGTGCCAGCGGAAATCTTGCCAAATCCCGGACCAGAGACGACAGCAGTAACGCGCGTAGAATTGCATAAACCGCGCGCCAAGCTACTGTTTGTCGGACACGTTTCATTGGCTAAGGGCAGCGCCTTGTTAGGTGAGTTGCTGGATGCGTTGCGTATTCCATTTGAATTGCACATCGTGGGAGAGGGGTCAGAGCTCGCAAAACTCGTCAAGCGTTCTCCTTATGTGATCGTGCATGGAGTTTGCGAGACACCAGCAGTTTTAGCGCAAATGCGAGCAGCTGATGTACTGTTAGTGCCCTCGCTCATCCATGAGAATCAACCGACAGTGATTTTAGAGGCAGCTTCGGTGGGCTTGCCGGTGATTGCCTCACATTGCGGTGGGATCATCGAAACTCTTGGATTAGCAGCCACCAACATGATCTGCGCACCTAACAATGTTCAGGCTTGGTGTCACGCCATCCAGCGTTTAGAGAATCCAAACGTCTATGCACATCAAGCGCATTTGATGCACTCGGTCGCGGCAGCGCACGACTCGACGGAATACGCTCAACGGTTTTTGGCATTGCTTATTTCGAAACGATAGATACGCACGTCATCTTGCCCAAACTTGTGGTACGTAGCAGCA
>CAZDER010000165.1:0-1689 GCA_964504505.1 uncultured Gammaproteobacteria bacterium
GAGTTTGGTAGTCTTTGTTCAAGGAGCCGATCGACTCTGGAGGAAAAACTCAAACAATATGCCACTCTTTTTTATCGGAAAACGGAGAAGTATTTCCAAAAGACCAATGGAGTGATGCTCGGTGATGCAATTATTACTAAAGTTATTCGAATCACAGCCGATAACTTGAACCAGAAAGAGCAGATCGTGCTCAATAAATCGGCTCTTTTGTCATGTGAGCTGGATGATCTGTTGAAGTAAAGTATGGTCACCCTTCTTAAACGCAAAATCCTCGTCGGTATGTCTGGCGGGGTTGATTCGAGTGTGGCAGCGGCTCTTTTGCTTGAACAAGGACACGAAGTAGTCGGTGGGTTTATCAAAAATTGGTCAGATAGTCAGGACTTATGGACGGGGGAATGCGCCTGGCGCGGAGAACGTCGTGATGCTATCAGAGTGGCAGCACGTCTGGGTATTTCACTTTTGACGTTTGATTTTGAAACTACCTATCGTGAACGAGTGCTGGGCAGGATGTTTGCGGAATATGAACGTGGAATCACGCCTAATCCGGATGTTTTATGTAACCAAGAAATTAAGTTCGGTTTGTTTTTTGAAGAGGCAATGCGACTGGGTTTTGATGGGATCGCAACGGGACACTACGCGCGGATTGAGTGTCAGCAAAGTGGTTTAGTGCATTTGTTGAAAGGTTGCGATCCTGACAAGGACCAGTCATATTTTTTGCATCGTCTTTCGCAAGCTGTTTTGCAACGAGTGTGGTTTCCGATTGGCGCTTTATGTAAAACCGAAGTACGCAAACAGGCGGAAGCACTAGCTCTGCCGACGGCGCATAAGTCAGACAGTCAAGGAATCTGTTTTATTGGCAAGCTTCATTTCAAGGAGTTTCTACGTAAAAAGATTGCTCCGCGTCCAGGCGAGATTGTCACATCGGCAGGCGAAGTTGTGGGCAGGCATGATGGACTGGATGCGTTTACCATCGGTCAGCGTCAAGGTATCCATGTCTCCATGGGTGAACGGGCGTGGTATGTGGCAGGCAAGGATATGTTGAGTAATCGTTTGGTAGTTGTGCCAGATCGAGAGCATCCATTGTTGTATACGCAAGAGGCGTTATTGCATGATGTGAATTGGTGTGCAGGCGATCCGTGTCTGGCAGGTCAACCAGTCGAGGTTGAAGTGGCGATTCGGTATCGACAAGCACCCGTGAAGGCAGTGGTATCGGGATCCTTGATTTCCTTCTCCGCCCCTGTCTGGGCACTTGCTCCCGGTCAGTCTGCCGTCCTGTATCAGGGCAAGGAATGTCTGGGGGGTGGATTTTTAGCTTCGCATCCTTTATCCTAGCCGCCAATGCAACTGCCGCGTGCTACCAAACGATTGGAGTGGATATCTCTTGTGTATCTGTTGTTTTTTGTGTTGACGGTGCTTTCGCCTTCGATTTATCAGCGTGATTACTTTGGCATTTCGCAAACCGCACTCGAGGAGATAACTATTTTTCTGTTTGGTCTCGCAGGTTTGCTAACCTTCACTTTTTACGAACGTTTCATGGAACGGCGCGAACACGAGCGCGAACGTGTGCAGGTAGATTATGATCGCGCCAAAAAAGAGATAATGGAGTCGTATGCTTATATCGGCTCGATCAATCGTAAAATAGAATTGCGTAAAAACATGGCACATGCTGCTTCGACGGCTGTGCAGGGC
>CAZDER010000166.1:0-1680 GCA_964504505.1 uncultured Gammaproteobacteria bacterium
GCTTCACGCTTAGATGCTTTCAGCGTTTATCCGTGCCGAACGTAGCTACCCAGCGATGCCCTTGGTAGAACAGCAGGTACACTAGAGGTTCGTGATTCCCGGTCCTCTCGTACTAAGGAATCGCTCTCTCAATGTTCCGCGCGCGCAGTAGACAGGAGACCGAACTGTCTCCATGTTTCCGCTCTGTTAGCAGATGTTGTTTTTCCATCATTACTGATGGGATTAGACTATACCACCACCCCGCCGCTCGTGAGAGGCGGGGGATCGGCGTGTGATTTCTTCGACAGAAATCTCATCCGTTCCCTCTCGGTACTAGGAATCAGTCGTTACGGGGAACCTTGGCGGTGGCGAAAAACGCTTCGAGCGTTTTCGTTGTGTTTGTTCGTTTCTTCGAATAGTTTAATTCTTGAAAACGATCCACCATCCTCCCAATCGCAATGAGACGAGGGGGAGTCAATCGCTTCGGTAATGCTTCTATAATTTTCTGCGCGAGAGCTGCATGAGATTTTTTCAGTCGTAGGTACGATTGAATATTCTTCAGCACTTCCCGTACATGGATCATACCAACGATTGTATATTCTGACATTCCGTCATTTCGATCACGAACGTATCCATATTTGAGCTCATGCTTGAGCCATTCGAGATGCGATCTATGTGTGGTTTTTTGGTAGAAGACAATGCTCGCTCTCACTTGATAGCCGAAAATATAATCTTTTCGACGTACTAACTGGAACATGATGCATCCATCTCCGTCTAAAAAACCAGCTATATACGCTTTGTCAGTTTCGGAGAGCATACCGCTCCGATCGTACCATGATTCTTCCCTCGGTATTGCCCTCAAGACCGTTCGGTCAATCTTCTTGAGGGTTTCACCGATATGAGCCAATTTTTACTCCGACGTTACCGTCGGAGGTCGCAAGATTTTACGACGTTCTGAACCCAGCTCGCGTACCGCTTTAATAGGCGAACAGCCTAACCCTTGGGACCTTCTCCAGCCCCAGGATGCGATGGGCCGACATCGCTGTCGGACTTATGATTCCATGATTTCTCATGGCGTAGACTATCTCTTCATCTCGCACTAGATGCAGCGCGTTCATGGCATCATCTAGTTTGGATTGCGAGCGTTGGCGTGTTGCCACGACATTATGTCGCAGCCTCCCCTTTCGGGTCAGTCGTTACAGGGTCATCACCCAGTTTATATCGAAAACAGTCCAGAATGTGTGGTCGAATGATGTTGACCAACGTTCGTGTACTGTCTGTCGTGATAGGCAACACGTGTCCCGTTTCCAGAACGGGCTTTTGGCGGTGTTTGCACGTAGGTTTGTAAATGTTGCCATTTCCAATCTACATACTGCTTCCACTTGTATGAGTGGTTGCATTCGAAGAGGGCATTTGTTCTCGTGCCTTGCTTACGACACGTGCCATCTCCTAACAAACTTCCCACCAAAATAGCGTGTTGTACTGATGTGAGACTTCCCGCGGTATTGCCGGGCGACATTATAGTTTGCACTATAGCACTTGTCGCTGACGGTTTCACCGTTATAAGCCAAATTTTTGGTACAGAATCGCTTCTGTAGCACCCCGATGTGTTAAGGTGCCAAACCTGGTCGTCGCTGTGGACGCTCGGACCAGATCAGCCTGTTATCCCCGGAGTAGCTTTTATCCGTTGAGCTTCCGCCG
>CAZDER010000167.1:0-1650 GCA_964504505.1 uncultured Gammaproteobacteria bacterium
GTCGCCGACGATCACCGATTCCTATCTCGCCCAGCTCAAAACGGAAGAAGGATTCGTCATATATGCCTGCGTGCCGTTTATTGCCAAAGGAAAAGTTAAAGGCGTGCTGGAAGTTTTTAATCGCTCTCCGCTCCACCTCAACGACGAATGGGTCAAGTTTTTAGAAACGCTCGCCGGGCAAACCGCCATCGCCATAGAAAATTACACCCTTTTTACCGATCTACATAGATCAAATGCCGAGCTGAACATGGCTTACGACACCACCCTCGAAGGCTGGTCGCGGGCAATGGATCTGCGCGACAAAGAAACCGAAGGACACACGCAGCGCGTCACCGAGATAACAATGAAGTTAGCATATCAAGCGGGCATGAGCGACATTCAGGTTGTCAACGCGCGGCGCGGCGCCTTGCTGCACGATATGGGCAAGCTAGGCATCCCCGATTCGATCTTGCTCAAACCCGAACCGTTAACAGATGACGAATGGGTGATCATGAAGAAACATCCGCAGTATGCTTACGACATGCTCTACCCCATTCCCTATCTGCGTTCTGCGCTCGACATCCCCTTGTGCCATCACGAAAAATGGGATGGCACAGGCTACCCGCGCCGACTCAAAGGCGAAGAGATTCCACTCGCGGCGCGTTTGTTTGCCATCGCCGATGTGTATGACGCCTTGAGCAATGATCGCCCCTACCGCAAAGCGTGGGAGCAAGAGAAAGTGGTGGACTTCATCAAATCACAATCCGGCACGCACTTTGAGCCGAGGGTGGTGGAGATGTTTATGCGGCTGATGAGCGAGGCATGAGCAAACCGATTCGTATTCTCCGCGTTGAGGATAATACGTTCGACCGCGGACTCGTGCGTCACACGCTGGAAAAAGAACAAGAACATGGCGGCTTTAAGATGATCACCATTCCAACATTAATTGAAGAATCAAAAATGCCCATGATGACTCTGGTCTTGAGTGGACTATCCCCTGTGAGATGGGCGATGGTTACACAACCAAGCGAGACTTGATACCTAAACTGGATGTATAATTCGAGCCAGTAGAAAAAAAAGGTGCACGATGACTGGCTCCACTCGATTTCTGACTCTCATTACGGTCAGCGGCAAATTAACTTCCGCTGACTGGGACATGCTGGATGGTGTCATTGCAGCGTGGGCAAAGAAGACGACCGATGCTTCATCACGACGATGGGACGATCTATTGCGTGACAAGCAACGAACTGTCTACCAGTTCTTCAAATGGGTCCGTAAGCGCCCGCACCAAGTAACGCCCGCGGATGTTGCTGCCTGGCAAGAGGAACTGCGCGCCCTACGCGATCCCCGAACGAATAAACTACATTACTCTCCTGCTACTCTCTACTCGATGGTCAGCAAAGTCTCTTCGTTTTATCGTTGGTCGCAGAAAAATGCGAAACGCGCCGATTTGATTCTGCAAAATCCTGTGGACGCAGTACGTACCAAAGCGCCCAAAGCGTATCAAACGAAGAGTGCGAAGGCGTTGACCGACGAGGAAGTGCGTACCCTAGTCGCTACCGTCAAAACCAAAGCTGACAAGGATGAGATCGTCGGGAAGCGGGATTACGCGATGTTGCTGCTCTATCTGGTGACAGGCAGCCGGGGGCGCCGTCTCGACCCTCGGCTGGC
>CAZDER010000168.1:0-1609 GCA_964504505.1 uncultured Gammaproteobacteria bacterium
GATTGACGTATCAATCGAGTCTAACCGGCGTCGGAATAGCTTGGGTACTGTAGCGCAGCTAACAGCCCGCTACACGCCGTTCGCTTTGTTGTGGCGAAGCCATTCTTTTGGTAAAGGAGAATCATAGCGGGACTTCGTGGAGCGCACACATGCTATTAGGCTTCGGATTTCGGTTAATCTAAAAAGGAAGACATATTCGTGGATCAGCAATCTTTCATCGATTGGAAAGCTGATCTAAGGATTTTCCCGCCATCACCGCACCATCGTTACCAACTCAGTCAACTACTATCCACATGTTAATTCGTTTGACAATTATTGAATAGAGTTCTATATTAGTTTCAATATTTATGAACTATGAAACAAACATCATGAAAAACACGACTTCCAATAAGACGCTCTTCCATTTACACGCAGAGATCTGCAAGACTCTCTCCAATGCAAAACGTTTGGAAATGCTAAATATCCTCAGAGACAGGGAAATGAGCTTTGGAGAGGTCGTAAACAAAATGAAAATATCCAAAGCGAATGTTTCCCAGCATCTTGCCATTATGCGAAAAGCTGGAATTCTCGATACACGTCGTGAAGGTGTGGCAATCTACTATCGCATCTCTAATCCCAAGGTCATCAAGGCATGCGACCTTATGCGTGAAGTGCTCATCGAGCACCATTCGCAGAAAGACAGAGTCATAAAGGGTTCAGTATGAAAAGTAGGACTGTTGGATACAAGCTTGCAGACCCGCAACGTATTAAACTGCATCTCGATTGAAACCAAGGAGAAAAATATGAACACAAAAACAATCGTCATACTGGGCGGAGGCGTTGGCGGGATTGTCGTCGCCAACGAACTCCGGCGTAAGTTGCCGCACGAGCATAAAGTTGTCCTTGTCGAAAAGAACACCGAGCATGCTTTTGCTCCATCGTTTCTCTGGCTTATGACGGGTGATCGGAAAGCTAATAAGATCGCCAAGCCAATCCGCACGCTTGTTCGTTCGGGAGTCGAAATCATCCACGCTGAAGTGACGGGCATTGACATTCCTAATCGAAGCATCACGACAACAGCACGCACATTTACGTACGATTACTTGGTTATAGCTCTCGGTGCTGAGCTTGCACCAGAACTCATTCCGGGTCTTGCCGAGAGTTCCTATTCCTTCTACACATTCGAGGAGACAAGGAAACTCCAACAAGCCCTTCTTGACTTCAAAGGAGGCAACATTGCGTTGGTCGTCAGTGCATTACCTTACAAATGTCCCGGCGCTCCACATGAAGCCGCTATGCTCGTTGCCGACTACTTCCGAAGACGCTGGCTGAAAGATAAAGTCAATGTTCACCTGTATACACCCGAGCCGCAGCCGATGCCTGTCGCCGGACCGCAACTTGGTGAGGCAGTCAAGCAGATGCTCACCTCCAAGGCAATTGCTTTTCATCCACTCCACAAATTGATTTCGGTTGATTCTCAAAATCATACGCTCTCTTTTGATGGCAAAGAGTCCGCTCGATACGATATGCTCATCGCAATTCCACCGCATCGTGGGCCACGCATTGTGCGTGAGTCAGGCTTAACAAACGAAGCGGGCTGGGTTCCCGTTGATCGTTCCACACTCAAGAC
>CAZDER010000169.1:0-1598 GCA_964504505.1 uncultured Gammaproteobacteria bacterium
TTGAGATTATACGTGGAGGTATCGGTAGCCTGTCGGAAGTGGCGGCACTGAAAAAAGCCGCCATTGTCGTACCGATACCCGCTTCTCATCAAGAAGCTAATGCTCGTGCCTTTGAAGAACAGGGGAGCGTGTTAGTCTTTGATCAACATCAAGCTACGTTTACCGAGGATTTACTCTCGGCTAGTCGACTTTTGCTCGATAATCCCAAAGAACGTCACGCTATGGGCGAACGAGCGCACCGTTTCTTTCCGACTGACGACGGCACGGCTTTAGCCAAACGTATTTTGCAAGAACTCCGTCGCTACAGTCCCTATCGGAGCCCCTAAATCCCCTCAAGGGGACTTCAGATAGAACCCCCTTTAGGGGGGCAGGGGGTTTCAGGGAGAAAACATGCAGTGAAAAAATTCTATGACTATTCAAGCTTTTAAGCAACGTTTTGATCCAATTTTGTTCCCATTGGCAGAGGCGCGTGTCAAACAGTATAACCAACGTTGTTCGGATGTGTTTGTGCGTCACAGTAATGAACACATGCTCACGTTGATCAAAAGCGGTGGTAAACGTATTCGTCCTTATATTGCTTGCACGATCTATGAAATGTTAGGCGGTCGCATTACGAAACCAGTCATGGAACTGTTTTCCGCGCTCGAACTTTTCCATGTGTTTGCCTTGATCCACGACGATATTATCGATCACGGCATGGAACGTCATGGCGTGCCTACTTTGCATAGGTTTATACACAAATCGCTTGAGACGCATGCTCGAGTTGGCGATCTAGCACATATAGCGAGTGGACAAGCTATGCTGCTTGGCGATGTTCTCCACGCGGCGGCTAATTATTTGATGATGCGTGGTATTAAAGCTGACGCTAATCGGTTGAGGCGTTTGCGCGCAGAGTTTGATGCGATGGTGGAAGAAGTGCTGCTTGGCGAGGCACTGGACGTGGATACGGCGACACGTCGCACGGCGTCGAGTGAGTTGATCGAGCAAAAGATGTATCTTAAAACGGCAAGTTACACCTTTATTCGTCCCATGAAGATGGGGGCAGCGCTGGCGGGAGCGAGTAAGTCTTTTGAGGGATTTTGCGAAGTGTTTGGTGCAGCTCTTGGTCTCGCGTTTCAAATTCAAGACGATCTGTTAGACCTCACGGCTTCGACGCAGATGATCCACAAAACTATCTTTTCTGATTTACAAGAACGTCAGCATACGGTTTTTACGCAACATATTTTCGAGCATGGTACAAAAACAGAGCAGACAGAATTGCAGGCACTCATGGGTATCGCCTTGACGGAGGCGCATCGACCGCGGGTGGAAAAGCTTTTTCAAGATAGTGGAGCTGTGATACATGGACGGGCGCGTTTGTCGGTACATTTTGATGAAGCCGAACGAGCTCTTGCGGAGCTTCAACTTCCAATGGCGCGTAAACAGACACTTCGTGATCTTTTGAAATACATTCGAGATCGATCACTTTAGGGGATTTTTCAATCTAATCCATCACTTTCTCTATGGGACTCGTCAAAATAAAAAACATGGATGGGCGTATCGTTTTTCATGTAGGAAAAGAACTGCCTAACGTGCATGCTGATTTTTTACTCGTTCCA
>CAZDER010000170.1:0-1517 GCA_964504505.1 uncultured Gammaproteobacteria bacterium
AAGCCCGCGATAATCATGCGCGGCTTATGTTCAACTGCCAGACGTCGTACCTCGTCCATGTCGACGAGTTGCGTATCTTCGTGTACGCCATACGGCACGACATGAAACCACTTGCCGCTAAAGCTGACTGGCGAGCCGTGGGTGAGATGCCCGCCGTGTGCGAGATTCATGGCTAAAACAGTGTCGCCTGGATTACACAGGGCAAAGTAAACAGCGGCATTGGCTGTCGCGCCAGCATGCGGTTGAACATTGGCGTGGTCTGCGCCGAACAGAGTTTTGGCGCGTTCGATCGCGAGTTGCTCAATACCATCAATCACTTGATTGCCGCCGTAGTAGCGTTTGCCCGGGTAGCCTTCGGAATATTTATTGGTTAGCACCGAGCCCACTGCCTCCAACACCGCTCGTGAGGTGTAGTTTTCAGAGGCGATCAACTCCAGTTCGTTACGTTGTCGATCTTCTTCTTGTTGGATAAGGGCGAAGATGGCTGGATCGGTCTTGGACAAAGTGGAAAACATAGATAGTGCCGATGATACGCGGGGGTGGGAGAGAGAACAAGCTGTAGGTTGCTAACGAGCTGCGCGAGCGTAAATCGCGAAGGCGTCAAAGTATTTTTTCCACGATGACAGATGTTCTTCCGTCTGGTTGCCTACGAATGAACCGCGAATTGTTTCACGCGCACGGGTTAACTCCCTTCTTCTGGCTCCTCTCCAGCGCGGATCGTTGACGGTCAAATCAAACAACTCTAGCAGCCTGTCAAAGGCTTTTTCTCGCTGATCCATTTGTCCTCGCGCTTCCCACGCACAAGCTCGACTGACTTCACTGCCGATATTGCCCATCTGTTCGGCTAGCGTCATGGTTTGCCATCGACCTGCCGCTAGGGAAGTGTGTTGATATTCCATAGTTATTCCGTGATCAAATGGTTGACTATTTCTATAATGCGTTTTTGCACGTCAAGATTTTCCACTGATCGCGAACGATTGTGCTGGCTTGGTCGAATATTTATCATCGAGTCAAACTCTACCCATTGATCGCGAGAAAGTTCGTGATAGACATTGATGCCCCACAAGTTTTGCTGCAGCGATCCAGCGTCTAAGAGAAGCTGTTCTTCGTCTGCGTGCAGTTCAGCGCCCAACGCCATGATCTCTTTTTGAATATCCACGACGATTTTAACCATATCTCCAAAGCGTTGTTGACTGATTTGTTTTACACGTTCTTTTGAGATAGGTTCTTTCACTATCAAAATATCGTTTGATGATTCCATACGGTCAAACCTTACCATGCACTTCGGATATTTCCAAAACCCATGCCGCGCATGACTTAGTGGACGTTTTTCATGCTGCGCCGTAGGCTTGAGCTATGTCAGAGACACTCACACACGTCCACTTGATTGGGATTGGTGGCATCAATATGTCGGCGATTGCTAAGCTTTTGGTACGAGCTGGGGTTAAGGTTCGCGGTTCTGATGCGGTCGTATCTGAACAAACGGATGAACTGGCTGGTCGAGGTATCTATATTCA